>JAICGP010000283.1 GCA_025923055.1 Thermoleophilia bacterium | reverse complement strand
TGGCTCTTGGCGCGGACCGCCCCGTCCACGAGCACCGCCTCGCCCTCGAGGAGCCGCTCGGCGGCCGCGCGCGAGCCCACGCCCTCGCAGGTCGCGAGAAAGCGGTCGAGCCGCTCGCCGGCCGCCTCCGGCGGCACGACGAGCCTCATCCGCTGGTCTTGGGCGCGGTCCGGCGGAGCCGGGGCTGGCGCTCGGAGGAGACGAGCGCGGCGAGGAGGACGGCGACGCCGACCACGATGAAGGTGTCCGCCAGGTTGAACGCCGGCCAGAAGCGGAGGTCGATGAAGTCGGTCACGTGCCCGAGGCGCAGGCGGTCGATCAGGTTCGCGAAGCTCCCGCCGATCAGGAGCCCGAGCGCGACCGGAAGGACCGGGTGGCGGGCCCCCGCGCGCGCGAAGTAGAAAAGCATCCAGAGGACCGCCACGGCGGTCAGCGCGGTCACGATCGTCGCCCAGCTCGAGAAGAGCCCGAAGGCGATCCCCGGGTTGGTGACGTGCCGGATGTCCAGCGGCCCCGCCAGGTGGACGGAGTCGCCGAGGGCGAGCTGGCTGACGACGATCTGCTTCGTCACCTGGTCGGCGATGACCGCGGCGAAGCCCACGGCGAGGAGGGCGAACCAGTGGAACGGGGTCGCCGAAAGCGACCGCTCCACCATGGAGATCGGCACGCGTCCGTCCGTGGCCGACCCGACGCGAACGTCGATCAGCCTCGCCGACGGGTTGACTAGGCCCTCTCGGCGAGACGCTGGCAGTCGATGCACCTCGTGGCGTACGGGATGGCCTCGAGCCGCTCCTCGGCGATCTGCCTCCCGCAACGCTCACAGGTCCCGTAGGTCCCGGCGTCGATCCGCTCGAGCGCGCTGTTGACGGAGCCGAGCAGGTTCTCGGAGCTCTCCTCCAGCGTGTAGTCGATCTCGCGGTTCAGGGTCGCCGTCGCCGAGTCCGCAAGGTGGTTGTCGTAGGTCTCCTCCTCGGTCTCCTCCTCGAGCGACACGGAGTTCGACTCGTGCAGGTGCTCGATCGTCGCGGAGACGCGGGCACGCTCGTCGAGGAGGAGCTTGCGGAAGCGCTCGGTGTCCACGCACCGAGTATAACGGCGTGCCCGAGCGGCTCCCGGCGGCCTCAGGCGGCCTGGTTGCGGCCTTGCTGCGGCTGGTCGCGACCGATTGCCGCCTCGCCCTCGAGGCGCTCGAGCGCCGCCGAGAGGAAGGCACGGTACTCCGCGCGGACGTCCGCCTCGAGCGCCTGCAGGCGCCGGATCTCGGAGCGCGTCCGCTCGTGCTCCGACTCCGCGGCGGCGGCCACGTCGCGCGCCCGCGCGCGTGCCTCCTCGACGATCAGGTCGGCCTCCCGGTGCGCGCGGGCCCGCAGCTCGTCGGCCATCCGCTCGGCCGAGAGGAGCGTCGACCGGAGCGCCTCCTCGATCTCGCGCTGGCGGTGCAGCTCGCTCTCGAGACGCTCGATCTCGTCGCGCAGGTCGGCCCGCTCTCGCCAGACGTCCTCGAAGCTCGAAGCGACCTCCTCGAGCAGGTGGTCGACCGCGGCCCGCTCGTAGCCCAGGGGCCGACGGCCGAGCTTGACGTGCCGGATCTCGACGGGTGTGAGCGACATGCCGTTCGCCGGACTTCGCCGCCGGCCGCCGGACCCCTCCTTCTCAGAGCGCGTCGAGCCCGGCGTTGACGAGGCGGTAGACGACGGTGAGCATGATGATCGCCACGATCGGCGAGAGATCGAGGCCGAGGCCGCCCAGGTTGAGCTGCGGGATGAAGCGCCGGAAGAGGCGCAGGTACGGGTCGACGACGTCGTAGAGGAACCGCTGCACGCGGTTCAGCACCGCGTTGTAGGGGAGCGGGATCCAGCTCGCGATGATGTACGCGATGATGCAGATCAGGTAGACGAGGTACAGGTAGTAGACGAAGTCCTGCACCGTCGAGACCGCATCCGCGTAGGGCATCGGCGGAAACCTACAGCGCGGCGCGGCCGACGAGACGCCCGGGAGCCTAGGACTGGTTGAAGAAGCCGCGGTCGACGAGCCGCGCGCGTTCTTCGGCCGAGACCTCGACGTTGCGCGGCGTCAAGAGGAAAACCTTGTCGGCGACCCGCTGCATGCTGCCGTTGAGCGCGTACGTGAGCCCGCTGGAGAAGTCGATCAGACGCTTGGAGAGCTCGGCGTCCGTGCCCTGGAGGTTGACGATCACGGGAACGGCGTCCTTGAACTTGTCGGCGATCGACTGCGCCTCCGCGAAGCTCTGCGGGACGACGAGGTGGACGCGCACCGAGGCGGAGGCGACCGCCTCGAGCGGCCGGCGTCCTCCCGAGGGACGCATGACCGCCGTGCGCGCACCCGGCTGGGCGTCGGGCTCGGACCAGTCCTCGAACTCGTCGCGCTGGCGAGCCCGGGGGTTCAGGCGGCGCACGTTCTGGCGGTCGCGCTCGTACGCGCGCCCCATCTCCTCCTCCGCGGCGTACGCCTCCTCGTCCCAGTACTCGTCCTCCTCGACGATGCCGAAGTAGACGAGCGCGCGACTCCAGACGTCTGCGAGTCCCATTGCCGCTCGGGGATACTAGCGCCCGAGCAGAACGGAGCCGACGCGGACGAGCGTCGCTCCCTCCTCGACCGCGACGCGGTAGTCCTGCGAGGTGCCCATCGAGAGCTCCGCGAGGCCGTGCAACGCGGCGAGCTCGCGCAGCCGTCGGAAGTACGGGCGCGAGGCCTCCGGGTCGTCCGCGAGCGGCGGCATCGTCATCAGCCCGCGCACGTC
>JAICGP010000282.1 GCA_025923055.1 Thermoleophilia bacterium | reverse complement strand
TGGTTCCTCGACCAGCTCTCGTTCCGCCGCGGCGGCGGCGGCCGCATCCTCGGCGCGGCGATCGTGGCCGTCGCGGTCCTCTACGTCTTCTCGTACATGCTGGCGGCCCGCCAGGAGCGCACGCGCCGCGACCTGACGCGGCTGATCGAGAACCTCGCGCTCAACGAGTTCCGGGCGACGGCGGACGTCGACGAGTTCGCCGAGGGGATCGCAGTCGTCATCCCCGCCTACAACGAGGCCGCCAACATCGCCCCGGTCATCTCGGCTCTGCCGGCGGAGGTCTCGGGGCTGCCGCTGCACGCGATCGTCGTCGACGACGGCTCGTCGGACGACACGATCGAGCGCGCCCGCGCAGCCGGCGCGGCCGCAGTCCACCTGCCGCTGAACCGGGGTCAGGGCGCGGCGCTCCGCACTGGATACCGTCTGGCGCTCGCGACCGGGGCGCGCCTCGTCGTCACGATGGACGCCGACGGCCAGCACCAGTCCGCCGAGCTTCCGCGTCTGGTCGACCCGATCCTCGCCGGGGAGGCCGATGTCGTCAACGGCTCGCGCGTGCTTGGCGCCGCCGATCCGTCCCACGCCGCGAGAACGCTCGGGATCAAGGTCTTCGCCTGGGCGCTGTCACTCCTGACGGCCAGCCGTGTGACCGATCCGGCGTGCGGCTACCGGGCCGTCCGCACGCAGGCGCTCCGCGGCCTCGATTTCCACCAGGACCAGTTCCACAACTCCGAGTTCATCCTCGAGGCGTCGAAACGCAAGCTCTCCTCGATCGAGGTTCCGGTCACGGTCAGCAGCCGTATCTCCGGGGCCTCGAAGAAGCCGCCACACTTCCGCTACGGGCTCGGCTTCGCCAACGCCCTCCTGCGCGCCTGGCTGCGCTAGGGCGTGCGGTCGTGAACGAGGCGGAGCTTCGCCAGCGCGTCGACGGTTTTCCGACGTGGCACTACGAGTTCGACCTGAACGGCGTGCGCACGCCGATCTTCGATCGACGCCACGTGAACCGCCACGAGCAGCGCAAGCGGTACTTCTTCGACCCGCTCGTCCAGCTCTGCGGCGGCTCGCTCGCGGGCAAGCGCGTGCTCGACCTCGGGTGTAACGCCGGGTTCTGGTCGCTCGCGGCGATCGAGGCGGGTGCCGACTTCGTCCTCGGCGCCGACGGCCGCGAGCTGCACGTCGACCAGGCGCGCCTGGTCTTCGAGGTGAAGGGCGTCGAGGAGGAGCGCTACCGCTTCGAGACGGCCGACGTCTTCTCCCTCGACCTCGCCGGCGAGGCGCCCTTCGACGTCGTCCTCTGCCTCGGGCTCCTCTACCACGTCAGCAGGCCCTTCGAGCTCATGGAGCGGATCTCGGCCTGGAACGACGACCTCCTGGTCGTCGACACGACGCTCGACCCGAGCCCGGGCGCGTCCTTCCGGATGCTGCGCGAGGACGTCGACAACCCCCGCTCGGCCGTCGACCTTCCACTCGTCCTGCACCCGTCGCGGGAGGCCGTGGCCCGACTGGCCCGCGAGTTCGGCTACCGCGTGAAGATGCTGCGGCCGCGCTTCACGAGCTGGGAGGGCTCCGTCTCCTACCGCAGGGGGACGCGGCGGGCCTTCCTCTGCGCGAAGCGCACGGAGCTCGCCGGCCTCGACTCCGAGCCGATCCGCTCGAGCCCCTCCGTGGCGACCAAGGGCGTCCTCCGCGCGCCGCTCCGGGCGGTCAGGGGGCTACGGCGGCGCGGCGGCTCGTGAACCACTCGTACGTCAGGCGCAGTCCGTCCTCGAGCCGCACCTGCGGCGCGTAGCCGAGCCGTTCGCGCGCCTTGTCGATCAGCGAGTAGTTCCTGAGGATCTCGCCGGAGCGGGGCGGCTCCCGGCGCACGGGCGGCTCGCGCCCGGACACGTCGCCGAGCAGCGAGACGAGGGTCGCGAGGCTCGTCTCGACGCCGCTCGCGAGCTGGAAGATCTCGCCGCCGACGCCCTCGGTCTCGGCCGCGCGCACGAGGCCGTCGGCGAGGTCGGTGACGAAGACGAAGTCGCGCGTCTGCGAGCCGTCGCCGTAGAGGACGAGCTCCTCACCTTCGAGGAGCCGGCGGATGAACGTCGGGATCACGTTCCCCTTGTGGGCCGAGCGCGGCCCGTAGGCGTTCGAGAAGCGGACGACCACGGCCTCGAGCCCGTAGGCGCCGTGGAACGCCGAGCAGTACGCCTCGCCGGCCGCCTTGCCCGCTCCGTAGGGAGAGAGCGGGGCGACGGGCTTCGTCTCGCTCGCCGGGTAGGCGCCTGCCCCGAGCGGCGCGTTGGACGAGGAGAAGACGAAGCGGGTCGCGCCCGCGCGGTGCGCCGCCGAGAGCGCCGAGAGCGTCCCGCGGCCGTTGAGGTCGAAGTCGGCGAAGGGATCCTCTATCGATGGCTGCACCCCGGTTCCGGCGGCGAGGTGGAAGACGACGCCGCAGCCGCGGGCGGCGTCGGTGAGCGCGTCGACGTTCCGTACGTCGCCTTCGACCAGGTCGGCGCCGGTGCCCTCGAGGTGCTCGACCTTGCCCAGGGAGAGGTCGTCGTAGACGCGGACGGCGTAGCCGCGCTCGCCGAGCAGGCGCACGAGCGCCGAGCCGATGAAGCCGGCCCCGCCGGTGACGAGGGCTGTCCGCACGCCGGGCAAGAGTCTAGTGGCCGGCCGCCGCGCTACCGGTCGAGGAGGGTTTCCATGCGGGCCCGCAGCCGGCGCAGGCGCCGGGGGTAGTCGCGCCGGGAGTTCTCGAGCTCGTACGGGTCCCTGCC
>JAICGP010000281.1 GCA_025923055.1 Thermoleophilia bacterium | reverse complement strand
CTGGCCCCCGATCTTCCAGCCGCTTCGGTTTCGCAACCTGGAGGTGCGGAACCGGCTCTTCCGCTCCAGCATCTCGGGCCGCTTCGACAACTACGACGGCTCGGGCACCGATGTCCGCATGGACTGGGACGTGAAGTTCGCGCGCGGCGGGATCGGCGCGATCATCTCCTCCAACACGCCCGTTCACCCGCGCGGCCTCATCGTCCCCAACTACTCGCACCTCGACTCCGACGAGAGGATCCCGTTCTACCGCGAGCTCGGGCGCCGCGTCCGCGACGCGGGAGCCGCCTACATCTCCCAGCTCGCCTTCTCAGGCCGGCAGCGTGACATCCCGAGCATCCAGTACGAGACCGGCCTCTCCTCGACCGACAAGGCCGACCCGATCCACGGCTTCCGCTGCGAGCGGATGACGCGGGCGCAGATCGCCGAGATCGTCGACGCGTTCGCGCAGGCCGCGCGCCGCGCGCGCGAGGCGGAGCTCGACGGCATCGAGGTCCACGGCTGCAACGGCTACCTGATCACGCAGTTCCTCTCGCCGGCGATCAACGACCGCGAGGACGAGTACGGCGGCTCGCTCGAGAACCGCGCCCGCTTCGCGTTGGAGGTCGTCCGCGCCATCCGCGCCGAGGTCGGGCCCGACTTCCACGTCCAGTTCAAGATCAGCGCCGTCGACGACGGCAAGGCGCTCTTCCCGTGGGCGGCGGAGGGGACGACGCTCGACGAGTCGATCCAGGTCTGCAAGTGGCTCGTCGAGTCCGGAGTCGACGGTCTCCACATCTCGGCGGGCTACGTCTTCCCGCACCCGCGCAACCCGGCGGGGACGTTCCCGATCGCCGACGTGATCCGCGCGTACGACACGATGCTCTCCAGCGGGAAGAACACGTTCCGGAACTACCTCATGTTCCGCACGCCGCCCCTGAACAAGGGCTTCGCATGGCTCTGGGAGCGGCGGGCGAAGGAGCTCGGCATCGAGGGGATCAACCTCGACCTCGCGCGTGCGATCAAGCGTGAGGTAGACGTGCCGGTGCTTTGCGCGGGCGGCTTCCAGACCGCCTCGGTGATCGCCCGCGCGATCGAGGACGGCTCGGTCGACGGCGTCACGATGGGCCGGCCGCTGATCGCCAACCCGGACCTGCCGCTCATGTTCGCGCGGGGGCTCGACCGCGCGCCGCAGCCGTGCACGTACTGCAACAAGTGCCTGATCACGTTCGTCGAGCACCCGCTCGGATGCTACGAGGAGAAGCGGTACGCCTCGCGCGATGAGATGGTCCGCCACATCATGTCGGTCTACGAGGGGGCGCCTCTCCCGTCCGAGATCCAGGCGTGAGCGCCGGAACGATCTTCGAGCCGCTCCGCTTCCGGAACCTCGAGGTCAAGAACCGCATCTTCCGCTCGAACGTCGCGGGGCGGTTCGACCACTACGACGGGCGGGGGACGCAGACGCGGATCAACTGGGAGCTGAAGTTCGCCCGCGGCGGCGTCGGCGCGATCCTCTCCTCGTGGACGGCCGTCGACGAGCGCGGGAAGATCGTCCCCAGCTTCGCCGGGATCGAGCGCGACGAGCGGATCCCCTTCTGGCGCGAGCTGGGGGAGCGCGTGCACGAGCACGACTGCAGGTTCGTCCTCCAGCTCGCCCACGGAGGGCGCCAGCGCGACGTGCCGACGCTCGCGTACCCCAGGGGGCTCTCGTCCACCCGGAAGCCGGATCCTCTTCACGGCTTCGAGGCGGAGGAGGCGACCAGGGCGGACCTCGACGCGGTGAAGCGCTCGTTCGCCGCCGGAGCACGGCGCGCCCGGGCGGCCGGGCTGGACGGCGTCGAGGTGCATGGCGCGAACGGGTACCTGTTCACGCAGTTCCTCTCGTCGGCGATCAACGAGCGGGAGGACGAGTACGGCGGCTCCCTGGAGAACCGCGCCCGGCTCCTGCTCGAGACGGTGCGTGCCATCCGCGCCGAGGTAGGCGACGACTTCCACGTGCAGGTGAAGCTCTCCACGACCGAGCACGGAAACGCCTTCCTCCCCTGGCTCGGCGAGGGGAACACGATCGACGACTCGGTGCAGGTGTGCCGGTGGCTCGAGGAGGCGGGCGCCGACGCGATCCACGTCTCCTCCGGGAACACCTTCCCCCATCCTGAGAACCCGGCCGGAGAGTTCTCCACCGAGGACATGGTCCGGACGTACGACGTGATGCTCTCGAGCGGCGTGCACACGTTCCGGAACTACCTCGGCTTCCGGCTCTGGCCGGCGAACAAGGTGATGCAGAAGCGGTGGGAGCGCGACCCCGCCGAAGTGGCGGGGCGCTGCCTCCCGGACGCGCGGCGCGTGAAGGAGGCCGTCTCGATCCCGGTGATCGTCACTGGCGGCTTCCAGCAGGCCTCCCTCATCGCCGCGGCGATCGAGGACGGGTCCTGCGACGCAGTCTCGATCGCGCGCGGGCTGATCGCGAACAACGACCTCGTGGAGCTCTTCCGCGCGGGACACGACCTGCCGCCGCGGCCGTGCACGTACTGCAACAAGTGCCTCTACAACGTGCTCGAGCACCCGCTCGGCTGCTACGACGAGCGGCGCTTCACCTCCCGTGAGGAGATGGTCGCCCAGATCATGTCCGTCTACGCTTCCGCCGCATGAGCGCGACCGAGACGGAGCACGCGCGTGAGGCCTACCTCCCGCAGCCGGAGCGTCACGGGACCGCGTTCTGCATGTCGGGCGGGGGCTACCGCGCCGCCCTTTTCCACCTCGGCGCGCTGCGGCGCCTCAACGAGCTCGGCG
>JAICGP010000280.1 GCA_025923055.1 Thermoleophilia bacterium | reverse complement strand
CCGTCCGTCGCCAGGCCCTCGATCGTCGTCACCTCGCGGCCGTCTGCCTGGACGGCGAGCACCGTGCACGACTTCACCGACTCGCCGTCGAGGAGCACCGTGCACGAGCCGCAGGAGGACGTGTCGCAGCCGACGACGGTCCCCGTCAGGCCCAGGTCCTCGCGCAGGTGGTAGACGAGCAGCTGTCGGGGCTCGACCTCCGTCTCGTGGCGCGTCCCGTTCACCGTCACCGCGATGCGTCTCACGACGACCTCCTTCCGAAGAGGCGCCGCAGGCGGCGCCCGAGGCTGGCGAAGAAGAGCGAGAGCCCGGAGATCGGCCTCGCCTGGGCGGCGACCGCCTGCTCCGCGACCTCCGTCGACTCCCCGAGCTGCGCCTGCAGGCACTGCGCGAAGCTCGTGACCATCTGGGAGGAGATGTCCTCGATCATCCCGCGCCCGTACTGGGCGACCGTGCCCGAGAGCGAGAGGTCGGTGACGATGTCGACGCGCGTGCCGCCGTCCACCGGCGCGAGCGAGGACTCGATCGTCGCGCTCGCGCGCCCGCGGTTTCGCGTCTCGCGCGCCTTGGCGCCCAGCGTCACGCGCCGGGCGGCCTCGTCGACCTGCTCGCGGCTGACGTCGGTGGCGAAGGTGAGCCCGATCGGCCCCAGCTTCACCTGCATCGTCGCCTTCCAGTTCGAGTCGTCCACGACCTCGTCGAGCGTGGCTCCCGGCATGCACGGGACGACGCGCGGCACGTCCATGAGCAGGTCCCAGGCCCGCTCGGGCGGCGCGTCGACCTCGAACGAGCTCTCGATCTTCACCGGGCGAGGACCTGCTCGGCTTTCGGCTTCGCCGCGCGCATGACCTGGACGATCTCGGCCGCGATCGCGACGGCGACCTCCTGCGGGGAGCGGGAGCCGATCCTGAGGCCGATGGGGGCGTGGATGCGCGCCAGCTCCTCCTCGGTGACGCCCTCGGCGCGGAGCCGCTCGGCCCGGTCGGCGTTCGTCCGCCGGCTGCCCATCGCGCCGATGTAGCCGGCCGGTGTCTCGAGCGCCACCTTGAGCGCGGGCACGTCGAACTTGTGGTCGTGGGTGAGGATGCAGATCGCGGTGCGCTCGTCCACGGGCGCGCCTGCGAGGAAGCGGTCGGGCCACTCGACGACGAGGTCGTCCACGTCGGGGAAGCGCTCCTCGGTGACGAAGCGGGCGCGGGCGTCGCAGACGGTGACGCGGTAGCCGAGGAAGCCGCCGATCTCGGCGAGCGCGGCCGCGTGGTCGACGGCGCCGAAGACGTACAGGTTCGGCCGTGGCGCGAACGAGGAGACGAAGAGCTGCCCCTCGGGAGTCTCGACGATGCCCGTCTCGCCGCTGGCGAGGAGCTCGGCCGCGGGCCCGCCGTCGTCCGGGCCGACGAGCCGCTTGGCGCCGATTTCGTCGCCGGAGATGCGGGTCTCGAGCGCGATCGGCCGCTCGTTCCGGACCGCGTCCGCGAGCGGCGCCACGAGCGCCGGGTCGAGCGCGTCCACGAAGATGTGCACCGTCCCTCCGCAGGGCAGCCCGACCTCGAAGGCCTCCTCGTCGGCGATGCCGTAGGTCTTGAGGCGCGGCCCTTTCCCGGCGAGCACCTCGCGTGCCTCACCGTAGACAGCCGGCTCGACGCAGCCGCCCGTGACCGAGCCGGCGACGTTGCCGTCCGCGTCGACGGCCAGCACGGCCCCCGGCTCGCGGGGCGCCGAGCGCTCGGTCGCGACGACGGTCGCTGTGGCGACCCGCGTCCCGGCCTCCGCCCAGCGCTCGAGGGTCTCCAGAACGTCTCTCACGGCGCTCTCGTGCCAGCGTACCGATCCGGCTCCGCCTCGAAGCGGGCCTTGCAGTGGGCGGAGCAGAAGACGACCGTGACGCCCTCGTGCACGATGCGCTCGGCAGCGGCCTCGACGGCGACCGTCATCCCGCAGACGGGGTCGACCGCCTCCTGCGGCACGGGGGTCTCGTCCGGCCGCGTGTGCCGCCAGGCGACGAGCTCGGCGAGGATGGCGACGGCGATCTCCTCCTGGGACGAGGGCCCGAGGTCGAGGCCGGCGGGCGCGCGGACGCGGAGGACGTCCTCCTCCGCGAGGCCCAGGTCGCGCAGGCCGGCGAGCACGCTCGCGGCCCGGCGGGCGCTCGCGACGAGGCCCACGTAGCCGGCGTCGGCGGCGAGCGCCGCGGCGAGCAGCTCCTCGTCCCCGTGGCCCATCGTCGCCACGACGACCGCGTCGGCGCCCTCGACGCCGTCGCGCCGCACGCGCCAGCCGACCACCTGCGCCAGCTCGGCGAGCGTGCGGGCGGCCGGGCTCTCGCCGACGATTGCCAGGCTCGGAGCCGGCAGGACCGGCTCGATCAGCACCTCGACCACCCCCTCGGAGGCGCAGCCTCCCTCCATGCGCGCGACGCGGGACTCGCCGTCGGCGAGCGCGTGCAGCGCCTCGCGGACGACCGTGGGCTCGGAGCACGCGCCGCCGATCCAGCCCGTGACGTGCCCGTCCGGCGTGACGAGCGCGCGGTCGCCGCGCCGCGTCGACGCGGGCCGGACGACGGAGAGCACGGTCGCCAGCGCGTACGGCCTTCCCTCCGACGCCAGCCGGCCCGCCTCGATCAGCACCTCGGCCGGGTTCACTCCGCCAGTCTCCCGCCTGTCCCGCGCCGCCGCCCCCTGGTGCCAGGCACCGCCTGTCCACCACGGACACGACGGGGCCTGACCCCGGCACGTCCGCCGGAGACGCGTCCGGTGCCAGGCACCTGACAGGCCTGGAGGAGACGCGGCTG
>JAICGP010000279.1 GCA_025923055.1 Thermoleophilia bacterium | reverse complement strand
CACGTGTTACTCACCCGTTCGCCGCTGTCCCCAGGGCCGAAGCCCTGGTTCTCGCTCGACTTGCATGTGTTAGGCGCGCCGCCAGCGTTCGTCCTGAGCCAGGATCAAACTCTCCGTGAAGACCTGTAGCACTCGGCCCGAAGGCCGATTGCAAACGGGTTCAGTCGAGCTTGAGCTCAAAGTCCCCTCGAGAGAGGAGACGGGTTCAGTGAACCTCCCGCGCCGGAGCGCGTGAGGTCTCGACGTTCACGCTGTTGAGTTTTCAAAGACCGGGCCCCTCAGGCTGGGCACGAAAAAGGCCTCCGACTCGCGCGGGAGGCCCTCCAGAAGATTGATACACGTCGTATCAGGCTCCGTCGAAGGGCACTCCGTTGTCTCGAGGGTTGGACTGGTTCGTGCGCAGCCGTTCAGGCGGCCGACGAATGATAGCAAGGGTCGGTGGGGTGTCAAGGAAGCGCCCGGCGGGCGCTCAAGCGTCGCGAAGTCGCATGAACTGGCGCTTCCCGACCTGGAGGAGCGCGCCCGCGAGCGTCTCGCGAGGCACGTCCAGCTCGGCGGCCACCGTCCCGTTCACCTTCACGCCGCCCTGACCGATGAGCCGGCGCGCCTCGCTCGTCGAGTGCCCGAAGAGGTCACGGATGAGCGCCGGGAGGTGGACGGGGTCCCCGGCGGGAAGCGCCATCTCGGGCACGTCCTCCGGCTCACGGCCCTCACGCACGACGCGCGTGAAGTGCGCCTCGGCCTCGCGGGCGGCCTCCTCGCCGTGGGAGCGGCGGACGACAAAGCGCGCCAGCTCGAGCTTGGCGTCGAGCGCCTCCGCCTGCTGATCGAGCTCCCGCTCCATGACGAGCCGGTACCACTCCGGGAGCAGCGAGTCGGGTACGCGCATCGTGCGGCCGAACTGCTCCTCCGGCGGCGCGGTGAGCGGGATGTTGTTCCCTAGGGAGGAACTCATCTTCTCCCCGTCCCAGGAGACGAGGAGCGGCGTCGTCAGCGCGACCTGGGGCTCTACGCCGTAGGCCTCCATCACGACCCGCCCGGCGAGCAGGTTGTAGAGCTGGTCGGTGCCGCCCAGCTCGACGTCGGCCTCTACCGCGACGGAGTCGTATGCCTGCATGAGCGGGTAGAGGAGCTCGGAGACCGAGATCGGCTTCCCGTCGGCATAGCGCCTGGCGAAGTCGTCGCGCTCGAGCAGCCGCGCGACGGTGATCGTCCGCGTCAGGCGCACGACCTCGGCGAAGTCGAGCGTCGCCAGCCACTCACCGTTGAAGCGGACTTCCGTCCGCTCCCGGTCGATGATCGTCTGCGCCTGCTCGACGTAGGTCTTCGCGTTCGCGTCGATCTCCTCGTCGGAGAGGATGGGGCGCTCGGTGGAGCGCCCAGACGGATCGCCGATCCTGGTTGTGTAATCCCCGACGATCAGGACGCCCGTGTGGCCCGCGTCTTGGAAGGCCCGCATGCGCTGGAGCGGGATCGCACGCCCGACGTGGATGTCGGGCGACGTGACGTCGATCCCGAGCTTGACCCGCAGCGGCCGCCCGAGGGCGAGCTTGCGCTCGAGCTCGCCCGCGGGGAGCACGTCGACCGCGTTGCGGGTGAGCTCGGCCGGCAACGTCGCCATCGCCTGCCGATTCTAAGGCGCCACCCGAACCTCTCTCCGCGCGCGTCCGATCGGCGTAGCGGCCCGCCTGCGCCGCTAGACTCCCCTCCTTCGTGGTGCTCCGAAGACGCAGGCGGGCGGCGCAGGGACGCCGCCGCCGCATCCGCAAGCTCAGATTCCTCGCGCTCGTCCTCGTCCTCGCCTCCGTCGGGGCCGTCTCCTTCGTCTACGGCCTGGTCAGCGCCGTCGCCAGCGAGCTTCCGGAGCTCGAGCCCGGCAACGAGGCGCGGAACGAGCGGCTCGGCTACATCTACGCCTCCGACGGCAAGACGGTGCTCGCGGTCCTGCGCGGCTCCGAGAGCAGGGTGCTCGTGGAGTCGGACGAGATCGCGCCCGTGATGAAGCAGGCGATCGTGGCAGTCGAGGACCGGCGCTTCTGGGAGCACCGCGGGATCGACCTCCGCGGCATGGCGCGCGCGGTGTGGGCCGACCTGCGCTCGCAGCAGATCGTCCAGGGCGGCTCGACGATCACGCAGCAGTTCGTCAAGAACCAGTACACGAAGCAGGAGCGCACCGTCAGCCGCAAGCTCAAGGAGGCCGCGCTCGCCTGGCAGCTCGAGCAGCGCTGGTCGAAGGACCGGATCCTGACGGCCTACCTGAACACGATCTACTTCGGCAACGGGGCCTACGGCGTCGAGATGGCCGCGCGGGTCTACTTCGGCAGGAACGCGGACGAGCTGACGCTCCCGCAGGCCGCCCTCCTCGCCGGGCTGCCGGCCAACCCGGCGGCGTACGACCCGCGCGAGAACCGGGCCGCGGCGCGAAAGCGGCGCACCGTCGTCCTCCGGTTGATGCTCGAGCAGGGCCTGATCACCTCCCGCGACTACCGCGCCGCCGACGCCGCCCCGATGCCGCGGCGTCGGGAGATCGGCCTGCCGGGGAGCCGGATCCGGCAGGGCCACTTCGCGGAGTACGTCAAGCAGCAGCTCGTCCCCTACTACGGCTCCGGAGAGGTCTTCGGCGGCGGCCTCAAGATCTACACGTCGATCGACCTCGAGCTGCAGAAGCTCGCCGGCGAGGCGATCGACAGGTGGCTGACGGAACCCAGGGGGCCGACGGCGGCGCTCGTGGCCATCGACCCGCGCGACGGCCGGGTCCTCGCCATGGTGGGCGGGAAGAGCTTCAAGAAGAGCCAGTTCAACCT
>JAICGP010000278.1 GCA_025923055.1 Thermoleophilia bacterium | reverse complement strand
TCCTCCACGCCTACGGCGCCGTCTTCGACAACCCGAGCCTGCTCGCCCTCTGCGTGGTCGGGGACGGCGAGGCCGAGACGGGGCCGCTCGCGGCGAGCTGGCAGTCGAACAAGTTCCTCGACGCGCGCCGGGACGGCGCCGTGCTGCCGGTGCTCCACCTGAACGGGTACAAGATCGCCAGCGCGACGGTGCTCGCCCGCATCCCGGACGACGAGCTTGCCGCGCTGATGCACGGCTACGGCTACGTGCCTTACGTCGTCGAAGGGGACCAGCCGGAGAGCGTGCACCAGCAGCTTGCCGCGACGCTCGACGAGATCGTCGACGAGATCGCGGCGATCCAGCGGGAGGCGCGCGAGAACGACGTCACGGAGCGGCCGCGCTGGCCCATGCTCGTCCTGCGGACACCGAAGGGCTGGACCGGGCCCAAGGAGGTGGACGGCCTCCCCGCCGAGGGCTCGTTCCGCTCCCACCAGGTGCCGCTCGCCCACCTCGGCGACAACCCCGAGCACCTGGCCGCTCTCGAGGACTGGCTGCGCTCCTACCGCCCCGAGGAGCTCTTCGACGAGGCGGGCGCGCTCGTCCCGGAGCTCGCCGCCCTCGCCCCCGCCGGCGAGCGCCGCATGGGGGCGAACCCGCATGCGAACGGCGGGCTCCTGACGAGGCCGCTCGACCTGCCCGACTTCCGCGACTACGCCGTCGACGTGCCCGCCCCGGCGCGGTCGTCGAGCGAGGCGACCCGCGTCCTGGGCGCCTACCTCCGCGACGTCGTGCGCCGCAACCCCGACAGCTTCCGCATCTTCGGCCCCGACGAGACGGCCTCGAACCGGCTCTCCGCCGTCTTCGAGGTGACCGACCGAACCTGGATGGCCGAGCGTGAGCCGACCGACGACCACCTGGCTCCGGACGGGCGAGTCATGGAGGTGCTGAGCGAGCACCTCTGCCAGGGCTGGCTCGAGGGCTACCTGCTCACCGGCCGTCACGGGCTCTTCAACTGCTACGAGGCGTTCATCCACATCGTCGACTCGATGTTCAACCAGCACGCCAAGTGGCTGAAGGTGACGCGCACCCTGCCCTGGCGGAGGCCGATCCCCTCCCTCAACTACCTGCTCACCTCCCACGTCTGGAGGCAGGACCACAACGGGTTCTCGCACCAGGATCCCGGCTTCATCGACCACGTCGTGAACAAGAAGGCGGAGATCATCCGCGTCTACCTCCCGCCGGACGCCAACTGTCTCCTCTCGGTCGCCGACCATTGCCTTCGCTCCCGCCACTACGTCAACGTCGTCGTGGCGGGGAAGCAGCCGGCCCTCGACTACCTGACCATGGACGAGGCCATCGCCCACTGCGCGCGCGGCATCGGCATCTGGGAGTGGGCATCGAGCGACGAGGGCGGCGAGCCCGACGTCGTGCTCGCCTGCGCAGGCGACATCCCGACGCTCGAGACGGTCGCCGCCGCGGCGATCGTCCGCCGGCATGTGCCGGGCCTGCGCGTGCGGGTCGTGAACGTCGTCGACCTCATGCGGCTCCAGCCGTCGAGCGAGCATCCGCACGGTCTCTCGGACGCCGAGTTCGACGCGCTCTTCACGACCGGCCGCCCGATCGTCTTCGCCTATCACGGCTACCCGTGGCTGATCCACCGGCTCACGTACCGGCGGACGAACCACGACAACCTGCACGTGCGGGGCTACAAGGAGGAGGGCACGACCACGACGCCCTTCGACATGGTCATGCTCAACGACCTCGACCGCTTTCACCTGGTCATGGACGTGATCGACCGCGTCCCCGGCCTTGGCCAGAGCGCCGCCGGGCTGCGTCAGCGGATGGTCGACGAGCGGATGCGGCACAGGGTCTACACGCGGGAGGTCGGGGAGGACATGCCCGACGTCCGCGACTGGTCCTGGGGCGAGGCGGACGGCGAGCCGTCCCGCGGCGTCCCTTCCTGAGCCCCCGGGTGCGCGTGCTCGTCGTCAACGCGGGCTCGACGAGCCTGAAGCTCCACCTGGTCGGCCCCGGCGAGGAGGAGGCCGCTCCCGTCGCCGAGCTCGCGGCCGTCGACCAGGGCTCGGTCGACGCCGTCGCGCACCGTGTCGTGCATGGCGGCCCACGCCTCCGCGACCCGGTTCTCGTGGACGAGGACGTGGTCGCCGCGATCGCCGACCTGCGGCCCATCGCGCCGCTCCACAACGCACCGGCGCTGGCCGGCATCGACGCCGCCCGCCGCGCCCTGCCCGACGTGCCGCACGTGGCCGTCTTCGACACCGCCTTCCACGCCACGCTTCCCGAGGAGGCGTCCACCTACGCGGTTCCGGCCCGCTGGCGAGAGCAGTGGGGCATCCGGCGCTACGGCTTCCACGGGCTCTCGGTCCAGTGGGCCGCGGAGCGCGTGCCGGCGCGCCGTCTCGTCGTCTGCCACCTCGGCGGGGGCTGCTCCGTCACGGCCGTGCTCGACGGCCGCTCGGTGGACACGACGATGGGCTTCTCCCCGCTCGAAGGCGTTCCCATGGCGACCCGGTCTGGGTCCGTCGACCCCGGAGCGCTCCTCTACGTCCTCCGCGAGGGCAAGCTCGGCCTCGAGGAGCTCGACGGCCAGCTCGAGCACGAGTCCGGGCTCGCGGCGCTCTCGGACGGAGGCTCGGGCGACGTGCGCGAGGCGTCGGAGCTGGCGCTCGCGGTCTTCGGGCACCGGGTGGCGGGCGCGGTGGCTGCCATGGCCGTCGCCGCGGGCGGTCTCGACGCGCTCGTCTTCACGGCCGGCATGGGCGAGAACTCGGCCGGCGTCCGCGAGCGGGTCTGCGCCCGACTGGCGTTCCTCGGCGTCGAGCTCG
>JAICGP010000277.1 GCA_025923055.1 Thermoleophilia bacterium | reverse complement strand
GCGTGGGCGCAAATTCGCCCAGCTTGTGGCCCACCATGGACTCGGTGACGAACACGGGGACGTGGTTCTTGCCGTTGTGTACGGCGATCGTGTGCCCGACCATCTCGGGAAAGACCGTGGAGGTGCGCGACCACGTTCGCAGCGGCCGCTTCTGACCGGACTCGTTCATCTCCTCGACGCGCTTAATGAGGCTCGCCTCGACGAAGGGCCCCTTCTTGGACGACCTGGACACCTAGCGCCTCTCCTTCCCGCGACGGCGGCCGCGGACGATGAGCTTGTCGGATTCCTTGTGCTTGCGGCGCGTGCGCTTGCCGAGCGTCGGCACGCCCCAGGGCGTCACCGGATGGCGACCGCCCTTCGACTTGCCCTCGCCGCCGCCGTGGGGGTGGTCGACGGGGTTCATGGCGGAGCCGCGCACCGACGGGCGCTTGCCGAGCCAGCGGCTGCGGCCGGCCTTGCCGCTCGAGACGTTCTCGTGGTCGACGTTCCCGACCTGGCCGACGGTGGCGCGGCAGGCGAGCGGCACGCGCCTCATCTCGCCGGACGGCAGGCGCAGGACTCCGTGGCCGACGTCCTTGGCGACGAGCTGCACGCCTGACCCCGCGCTGCGGGCGAGCTGGCCGCCGCGGCCCGGCTTCAGCTCGACGTTGTGGACGAGCGTGCCGGTCGGGATGTTCGCGAGCGGCAGCGCGTTCCCGGGCCGGATGTCCGCTCCCGCGCCCGACTCGACGCGCGCGCCGACGCGCAGTCCCGCCGGAGCGAGGATGTAGGCCTTCGCGCCGTCCGCGTAGTGCAGGAGCGCGATGCGGGCCGACCGGTTGGGGTCGTACTCGATCGCCGCCACCTTCGCGGGGACGCCGTCCTTGCGCCGTTTGAAGTCGACGACCCGGTAGCGGCGCTTGTGGCCGCCGCCCTGGTGGCGCGTCGTGATGCGGCCCTGGTTGTTGCGGCCACCCCTGCGCTGCACCGGCTCGAGCAGGCTCTTCTCCGGCTCGGACTTCGTGACCTCCTCGAAGCTCGAGACCGAGCGGAAGCGCCGGCCCGGCGACGTCGGCTTGTACTTCCTCAACGCCATGACTAGACCGCGGCCCCCTCGAAGATCTCGATGCGGTCGCCGGCGCGGAGCTCGACGATCGCCTTCTTCCAGCCCGGCTTCTGCCCGCGGGTCCAGCCGCGGCGCTTCGGCTTCGGCCGCACCTTGATGACGTTGACCCCGACGACCTTCACGTCGAAGAGCTCCTCGACGGCCTGCCGGATCTGGGTCTTGTGCGCCCGCGGGTGGACGCGGAACGAGTACTTGTTGTCCTCGATGAGGCTGTAGCTCTTCTCGGAGACGACGGGGGCGAGGACGACCTGGCGGGGATCGAGGCTCACGTCGACACGACCTCCTGCACGCGCTCGAGGGCGCCGTTCGTCGCGAGCAGCGACCGTGCCCAGACGATCGCGCCGACCTCGAGCTCGGACGGCTCGAGCACGAGCACCCGGTCGAGGTTGCGGAAGCTCTTGACGAGCGTCTCCTCCTCCGGCAGCGCGACGACGAGGAGCGGCGACTCCGCCCCCCATGCCCGCAGCAGCCCGGCGGCCGCCTTCGTCGAGGGCTCGCCGAACGCGCCGCCGTCGACGACGGCGAGCGTGCCGCGGCCGGCGTGGTCGGAGAGGGCCGATCGGAAAGCCGCCTTGCGCGTCTTGCGGTTCACCTTCAGCTCGAAGCTGCGCGGCGTCGGCGGGAACGCGACGCCCCCGCCCGTCCACTGCGAGGCGCGCGTCGAGCCGGCACGCGCGCGGCCGGTGCCCTTCTGGCGCCAGGGCTTCGAGCGCCCGCCCGAGACCAGCCCGCGGCTTTTCGCGGCGCGTGTGCCCGCGCGCGCGGCCGCAGCCTCGGCCCGGACGACCTCGTGGACGAGGTGCGGCTTCACCTCGACGGCGAAGACGCCCTCGGCGAGGGAGACGTCCTTCGACTTCTTGCCGGAGGCGTCCAGCACGGGTGCTTTCGGCGCCGCCATCAGCGGCTGTCCTCCCGGACGACGACGAGCGAGTTGCGATGCCCCGGGACGGCGCCCTTGACGAGGAGCAGGTTCTGCTCCACGTCGCGGTCGACCACGGTGAGGCCCACCTGGGTGACCGTCTTGGAGCCCATCTGGCCCGCCATGCGGATGCCCTTGAAGACGCGCGACGGGGTCGCCGACGCGCCGATCGAGCCCGGCTTGCGCACGTTGTGCGAGCCGTGCGTCTCCGGGCCGCGGCTGAAGCCGTGACGCTTGATCGTCCCCTGGAATCCCTTGCCGATCGACGTCCCGGTCACCTTGATCCGCTCGCCGGGCTCGAAGGCCTCGACGGTGACGGTCTCGCCCGGAGCGAGCTCGCTCGCCCCGCGCAGCTCGACGAGCTCCCGGTGCGGGCCGACCCCGTGTTTGGCGAGATGCCCGAGCTCCGGCTTCGTCAGCTTCCGCTCTGGCACCGCGTCGAAGGCGAGCTGGACGGCGTCGTAGCCGTCGTTCTCGGCGGTCCGGACCGCGACCACCGGGCACGGTCCGGCCTCGATCACGGTCACGGGCGTGAGCGTCCCGGTCTCCGGGTCGAAGACCTGCGTCATGCCGAGCTTCTTGCCGACGATGCCTTTCACAGCTTGATCTCGATGTCGACGCCGGCGGGAAGATCGAGCCGCATCAGGGAGTCGACCGTCTTCGGGGTCGGCGAATGGATGTCGATCAGGCGCTTGTGCGTGCGCACCTCGAAGTGCTCACGGGAGTCCTTGTCCTTGAACGGGCTCCGGATCACCGTGTAGACGTTCTTCTCGGTGGGCAGCGGCACCGGGCCGGTCACCGTGGCGCCGGTGCGC
>JAICGP010000276.1 GCA_025923055.1 Thermoleophilia bacterium | reverse complement strand
TCGACCTGCGGAAGGACGACTGGCTCATGGTCGAGATCGCCGTGAAGATGGCGCGTCTCCAGGAAGCGCTCGGCCCCGGCGGCCCGCGCGAGCCCTGATCCAGCGGCGAGCGGGAGCCGCGGCGCCCTCGCGGCGCCGGCCCTGCTTGGCGCGGGGAGACACGTCGGTGCCTGGCACCGCCGCCGGGGACACGACGGTGCCTGGGCACCGGCCACGGCCGCCGCGGCCGTGGCCGCGGCGGCTCCCGGGCTCCGTCGTGGCGGCCCCTCACATAAGCGGGGTGCAGGGCGTGTAGGCGCCCGCCATCGGCGCGGGCGCGACCGCGGGTTATCGTCAGGACGTCCCCAAAAGGGAGGAGTTGCATGGCCAGCGCGACCACCGCCGCGCCTACCGTCGAGGACATCCGCAAGGAGGTCGACGAGCGCGGAATCGAGTTCTTCTTCGCCCAGTTCGTCGACATGTACGCGCGCCCGAGCGCCAAGCTCGTCCCCGCGGCCAACCTCGACGACCTGGTGACCGAGGGCGCGGGCTTCGCCGGCTTCGCGGCCGGCGAGATCGGCCAGGTGCCGAGCGACCCGGACATCGCGGCCATCCCCGACCTGGCCAGCTTCACCCCAGTCCCCTGGGAGCCCACCGTCGCGCGCTTCGCCTGCGACATCACCGTGGACGGGGAGGAGTGGCCCTACGACCCGCGCACGATCCTCCGGCGGCAGCTCGCGCGCGCGCGGGAGAAGGGCTTCGAGCTGAAGATGGGCCTCGAGCTCGAGTACTTCCTCGTCGAGCTCCGGGACGACGGCTCGATCCAGCTGGCCGACGCGCTCGACACCCTCGAGAAGCCCTGCTACGACCTGAACGGCCTCTCGCGGCACTACGACTTCCTCACGACCGTCTCGCGCTACGTCAACGGGCTCGGCTGGGGGAACTACGCGAACGACCACGAGGACGCGAACGGCCAGTTCGAGCAGAACTTCACCTACGCCGACGCGCTCACGAGCTGCGACCGAGCCGTCTTCTTCCGCTACATGGTCCACCAGCTCGCCGAGCGCAAGGGCCGCGACGAGGGCCGCACCATCCTCGCCACGTTCATGCCGAAGCCCTTCTCGCACCTGACCGGCAACGGCTGCCATTTCCACATGTCGCTCTGGGACGGCGACACGAACCTCTTCCTGGACGAGAACGACCCGCGCGGGCTCGGGCTCTCGGAGACCGCGTACCACTTCATCGGCGGGCTCAAGACGCACGCGCGCGCCTACAGCGCCGTGACGGCGCCGACCGTGAACTCCTACAAGCGGCTCAAGGTCGGGACGACGGCGAGCGGCGCGACGTGGTCGCCCGTGTGGATCAGCTACGGCTACAACAACCGCACGCAGATGCTGCGGATCCCGGGGCCCGGGCGCATCGAGGACCGGACGATCGACGGCTCCTGCAACCCCTACCTCGCCGCGACCGTCGTCCTCGCCGCGGGGCTCGACGGAATCGAGAACCGCACGGACCCCGGGGAGCCGAACTCCGAGAACCTCTACGCCATCCCGTACGACGAGCTGCGCGGGCGCGGGCTCGAGACGCTGCCCGCGAACCTCCTCGAGGCGACGCACGAGCTGAAGAACGACGACGTGATCCGGGAGGCGCTCGGCCGCGGCCGCGACGAGGACTATGCCGACTACTTCATCCGCGTCAAGCGGGAGGAGTGGGATCGCTACCACGAGCAGGTGACCCCGTGGGAGGTGAGCGAGTACCTGACGCGCTTCTAGGCGACTGTGTAGGAAGTCTCCATACGAGCAGGGGCAAGATCGTCCGTATCACCGGCTTTTCCGCGATTCTTCATGTGTAGATTGAGTACATATGTGTGGCATCGTCGGACTCTTCGCGAAGTCGTCTGAGATCGAGGCCTCGCTGGGCCTCCACCTGGCCGCGATGCTCGGGCAGATGGGCGATCGGGGCCCCGACAGCGCCGGCGTCGCCGTGTACCGCGACCCGGCTCCGCCCGGGTCGAGCAAGCTGACGCTCTTCTCACCGGACCCGCTCGAGGACTGGGACGCGCTCTGCGCCGAGCTCGGCAACGCATTCGGAGGGTCGCCCGAGGCGAGCGTGCGCTCGAGCCACGCCGTCGTCGTCGTCGAGGCCGAGGCGTCCGAGGCGGAGGCGTGGGTGCGCGCGACGCGTCCGGAGCTCCGCGTCATGAGCGCCGGCCGGACGATCGAGATCTACAAGGAGACGGGCCGGCCCGAGGCGTTCGTGAGCCGGTTCGCGCTGGAGGACTTCCGGGGCACGCACGCCCTCGGCCACACGCGCATGGCGACGGAGAGCCGCGTCACGACCGAAGGGTCGCATCCGTTCTCGACCGGGCTCGATCTCTGCCTCGTCCACAACGGCTCGCTCTCCAACCACAACCGCCTGCGCGAGCGGCTGCGCCGCGAGGGCGTCGACTTCCGGACCGAGAACGACACGGAAGTCGCGGCGGGCTACCTCGCGTGGCGCCTCCGCGAGGGCGCCTCGCTCGAGGAGGCGCTCACCGGCTCGCTGGAGGACCTCGACGGCTTCTACACGTTCCTCGTCGGCACGCTCGACGGCTTCGCCGTGCTGCGCGACCCGATCGCGTGCAAGCCGGCCGTGCTCGCCGAGACCGACGACTGGGTCGCCATGGGCTCCGAGTGGCGCGCCATCTCCGTCCTCCCGGGCGCGGCCGAGGCCCGCTCGTGGGAGCCCGTCCCCGGGGTGGTCTACGCGTGGGAGCGGGCGAAGGTTTGAGCGCCCAGGCGGCAGAGGCGACCGCCGTCGAGGTCGTCGATCTCGCCGTCACGCCGCTCCGGGAGCTGAACCAGCGCCTCCACGACCTGGCCGGCGGCG
>JAICGP010000275.1 GCA_025923055.1 Thermoleophilia bacterium | reverse complement strand
GGCGACGGGTAGATCGGCGACAGCCAGACCGCGTCGACGCCCAACCACTGCAGGTAGGGCAGCCGGGAGCGGATCCCGGCCAGGTCGCCCCAGCCGTCGCCGTCGCCGTCGGCGAAGGAGGTCGGGTAGACCTGGTACACGACGGCGCGCCGCCACCAGGGGGGCTCGCCCGCCGGCTCCGTCCTCACTCGGCTTCGGGGTCGGGAAGCAGGAGGAGCGCGACCCGGCAGCAGTCGACCACGTCGGCAGGGAGACTGTCGAGCATCGGCTCGAAAGGCGGCACGACGGGCAGCTGCATGCGCCCTTTCTAGCGCAGGAGGTGCGAGGCTCCGCGGCCGAGCCGCCGCTCAGCGCGCGGGATTCTGTGGCTCCGGGTCGTCGCGCTCCCGCGCGGCGCGGAGCTCGTCCGTGAGCCGGCGGCGCTCCTCGACGGAACGATCCTCCTGCGGAGCACCCGCGGGCCCGGACATCGCGGCGCCCTCGTCCTCGACGACGTCGCTCGGCCCGGCGGAGCGGTACTCCTCGCTCTGGAGGCCGCCGCGCGGCTCGCTCTCGCTCTTGCCTTCGAGCACGCCGCTCTCAACGGGGTCGTCGCGCCCCTCCTCCGTGTCGTTCATGCCCCGTGTGTGCCCGCCGGGGCGGACGAATACTCTCGACTGGAGCGCTTCACGATGCCCACCGTCCTCGTCGACGCACCCAACGTCCGCCGCTCCCAGTGGCCGAACATCGCCGAGCACGACGTCGTCGAGCTGAGCCGGACGTGGGCCGCGGACCGTGACGCGCGCGTGGTCGTCGTCTTCGACGGCGAGGCTCCGGGCGGTGTGGTTGGCGAGCGCGAGCTCGACGGGCGCTGCACCCTCGTCGGGTCGGGGGCCGCGACCGCCGACGACTGGCTCGTCCGCCGGGCCGAGGAGTGCCGCACGCACGGCGAGCCCTACTGGCTCGTCACCTCGGACCGCGCGCTCCGCGCCGAGGCGGGCCGGCACGCCGAGCGGGTCGTCGGCGGCGGCAGCTTCGCCCGCGAGCTCCGCTCGCTCGAGCGACGCCAGCCGGGGTGAATCCAGACATGGGCGTCGGGAACTTGACGCAGCGACGCCGGTGTGGAGTAGTAACTCGGCGTAAGCGGGCATCGAGGAGGCCATGGACCGACGGCGCGAGCGGCAGGCTCGAAACGAGGCGCTCATCCGCGAGGTGAACGAGCGCATCGAGGAGGTCGACAGGGCTGCCGAGGCGAGCAACGTCGATCCGGGCGAGACGCTCTTCGAGTTCCTCTGCGAGTGCGGGGTGGCCGGCGACGGCGACGTCGGCTGCGAGGAGCACGTCCGGATGACGATCCGTGAGTACGAAGTCGTCCGCGAGCAGGACGACCGCTTCGTGCTCTCTCCCGGCCACGAGGAGGACGCCCTCGAGTCGGTGGTCACCCGTACCGAGCGCTACGTCGTCGTTGACAAGCGGCCGGAGGCGGAGCCGTTCGTCGCCGACGATCCGCGCGGCGCGCCGTCCGAGTAGCTCCTCTTGGTACGGACCGGGGGTTTACCGGCGGCACGCGGGTCGGTCGCGCCCGGGGCGCGCGGGCACGGCGGCGGGGCACCATGACGGGGCGCCGGCTGCCGCGTCGCCCGAACGGCGGTTGCGTTTGGACGCGCCCGTCGCGGTTTCGCCGCCGAGCAGGAAATGGGCCGGGGTGGATTCGAACCACCGACCTTGGGATTAAAAGTCCCCTGCTCTGCCAGCTGAGCTACCGGCCCGCGCCCCGAGTCTAGCGACGGGCCGCCGCTATCCTTGCCCGGCCGCCCCCATCGACTAGCGGCCTAGGTCACGGCCCTTTCAAGGCCGTAGCGCGGGTTCGAATCCCGCTGGGGGCACCAGGGCGGTTAGCTCAGTTGGGAGAGCGCCTGCCTTACAAGCAGGAGGTCGCTGGTTCGAGCCCGGCACCGCCCACTGGAGCGGGCATGCGAGAGAGCCGAGCCGCGGCATCCGTCGCAGGCGGGCCGCCACGCGGCGGCCCCGCGACGAGGCCCTGACGGGGCGCCGCGCCGCTCCCCGACCCTACTGCGGTTCGAGGCCCCGAACATCGGTGTATTCCCCGATGCGCCCGTGGCGCCGGAGGACGAACACTCTCCGTCGAGAGATCGGAGTATCGCGGCCGGGCGCCCCCGTTTCTCGCTGCCCGCCCTCGGGTGTGCCGGCTCGCTGCGATGCCGCTCCGAGGCCCGCGTCTAGACTCCTCGCATGGAGCGGGAGCCGATCGGCGTCGTGGGCGCGGGCTGGGTCGGCCTCGTCACCGCAGCCTCGTTCGCCGCCCTCGGCCACCGGGTCGTCGTGCGCGACGTGAACGTCGAGCGCGTCGCCACCCTCCAGGCGGGACGCGTGCCGATCCACGAGCCGGGGCTCGCCGAAGCGCTGGCGGCGGCGGGCGACCGCGTCTCTTTCACGCTCGACCTCGCGGACGTCGGCGAGGCGGCCGACCTCGTCTTCGTGTGCGTCGGGACGCCGTCGACGTACTCGGGCGATGCCGACCTCTCGGCCGTCTGGCAGGTCGTCGACGAGCTCGCCGAGACCGGTGCTGGTCCGCTGCTCCTCGTCATGAAGAGCACGGTGCCGGTGGGAACCGGGGCGCGCGTCCGCGCGCGTCTCGATGAGCGGGGACTCGCCGACGTCGGCTATGCCTCGAACCCCGAGTTCCTGTCGGAGGGCACGGCGCTCGCCGACTTCGCCGCTCCCGACCGCGTCGTCGTCGGCGCGACCGACCCGGCGGACGGCGAGCGGGTTGCCGCGCTCTACGAGCACATGGGCGCGCCTGTCCTGCGCACCGACGTCGCGTCCGCCGAGATGATCAAGCTCGCCTCGAACGCGGCG
>JAICGP010000274.1 GCA_025923055.1 Thermoleophilia bacterium | reverse complement strand
TGGCAGATCTTCTCCACCGGGCGCACCGGCCTCTCGGCGAAGCGGGAGAACGCGTACCAGCGGCTGGCCGAGGAGGCCACCGAGGCGCAGAAGCGGACCGCCGCGACCCTGGAGCAGGCCGTCGCGGAGCTGTCCGACCTCAGGCTGCGGACGAGCGAGCTGGAGCGGCTGCTGAAAGACGTCGGCTAGCGACTCCGCGCGGCTAGCCTGGGGCGGAGGGGCATGGAGCGGTGGACCCGTACGATGATCCGCTACCGCTGGGCCGTCGTGGCCCTGTGGCTGGCGGTCTTCATCATCTCCGCCGCAGCGACCTCCGGTCTGAGCGACCTGCTCACGAACCGGTTCAGCCTCCCCGGCACGGACACCCACCGCGCCGAGGAGATCCTCGAAGACGAGTTCGGCCAGAAGACGACGGGCTCTTTCACGATCGTCGCCCGCGGCGAGCCGGGCTCCGCGGAGGAGCTCGTCCCCGAGGTGCGGCGTGCGGCGGCGGCCGCGTCCCGCGAGCTCCCTACCTCGAACGTCGCGTCCGTGCGGCCGGTCTCGGACTCGGTCGTCTCGGCGCTCGTCGTCTCGAACCTCGAGCCGGCGGACGCGAAGGGCTTCACCGACGACATGCGCGCCGCGGTCGGCGACGTCGGCCGCGCCGACGTCTACGTCTCCGGGCAGGCGGCGATCGAGCACGACCTCGACCCCGTGTTCGAGCGCGACATCCGGGTGGGCGAGTTCTACATCGCCATCCCAGTCGCGGCGCTCATCCTCGTCTTCGTCTTCGGGACGCTCGCGTTCCTCATCCCGATCGTCTTCGCCGCGTTCGCGATCCCGACCACGCTCGGGATCATCTGGATCTTCGCCAACTTCATGGAGCTGACGACGTACCTCCAGAACCTCGTCATGCTCATCGGCCTCGGGATCGCCGTCGACTACTCGCTCCTCGTCGTCCACCGCTACCGCGAAGAGCTCGCGGCCGGGAAGCCAAGGGAGCACGCGATCGTGAGGACGATGGAGACCGCGGGTCGTGCGGTCGTGTTCAGCGGCACCGCCGTCGCGATCGGGCTCGGGCTCATGCTCGCCATGCCGCTGCCGTTCATCCGCGGGTTCGGCCTCGGCGGGCTCTTCATCCCGGCGATCTCCGTCGTCTGCGCCCTCACCCTCCTGCCGGTCCTCCTCTACCTCGTTGCGCGGCCGCTCGATCGCGTTCGGCTCGTGCCGCGGCGGATCCTCGCCCGCCGGGAGGACGAGGAGGGGAACATGTGGATTCGCCTCTCCCGCTCGATCATGCGCCGCCCGGCGATCGTCGCCGCCGGCACCGCCGCGTTCCTCGTCCTCCTTGCGCTCCCGGTGCTGACGATGGAGGTCGGGCCGGGCTCGAACAGGGGCATCCCCCAGGACCTCGAGGGCGTCCGCGGCCTCAACATCATCAGCGAGGAGGTGGGCGAGGGCGCCCTCGCCCCGACCGTGCTCGTCATCGACACCGGACGCCCCGGCAGCGCCGGCGACCCGGCTGTCCAGGAGGCCCTTGCCCGGCTGCAGGAGCGTCTCGCGGCCGACCCCGAGGTCGCGTCGGTGACGTTCGACCCGGCGAGCGAGCGGTTCGTGTCGCCGTCGGGCCGCTACCTCCAGTTGCAGGTGACCGGGAGGAGCGAGTACGGCGCGCCCTCCGCGCTGGAGTTCGTCGAGCGGCTGCGCGGCGAGATCGTCCCCGCAGCGGGCTTCCCGGAAGGCGTCGACGTCTACGCGGGCGGCGGCCCGCCGGCCGGCGTGGACTTCCTCGACCTCACGTACGGCGCCTTCCCGTGGCTCGTGCTGGCCGTGCTCCTCCTGACATACGTCCTGCTCCTGCGCGCCTTCCGCTCGGTCCTCATCCCGCTCAAGGCGATCGTCCTCAACTTGCTCTCGATCGGCGCCGCCTACGGCCTGCTCGTCGTGTTCTTCAAGTGGGGTGCGGCGGACTGGTTCGGGCTGATCTCGTTCGACCAGATCGAGGGCTGGATCCCCGTCTTCGTCTTCGCCATGGTGTTCGGGCTCTCGATGGACTACGAGGTCTTTCTCGTCAGCCGGATGCGTGAGGAGTGGGACGAGACGCGCGACAACGTCCAGGCCGTGTCGCTCGGCCTGGCCAAGACCGGCCGGATCGTCACCGCCGCCGGCCTGATCATGGTCGCCGCGTTCCTCGGCTTCGTCGCCGGCTCGATCGTCGGCCTGCAGCAGTTCGGGTTCGGCCTGGCGATGGCGATCCTGATCGACGTCACGATCGTCCGTGCGCTGCTCGTCCCGAGCGCGATGGCTCTCTTCGGGCGGTGGAACTGGTGGCTGCCGCCGCGAGTGGCGCGAATCGTGCGCGTTCAGCCCTCCCCGCTCGCCCCTCGAGCCCACCGGTCCGCAGCCACTGCGAGCCCGGGCGGCCGCTAGGGCCCGCCGGCTAGGCTGCTGCGGTGGACGTCGAGGTCGTCGACGGCGACATCGCCCGGCTCGAGGTCGACGCGATCGCGAACGCCGCGAACGACCGGCTCTGGATGGGGGCGGGCGTGGCAGGCGCCATCAAGAAGGCGGGCGGCGAGGAGATCGAGCGCGAGGCCGTCGCCAAGGGGCCGATCGACGTCGGCGACGCCGTCGCCACGGGCGCCGGCCGCCTCCGGGCGCAGCACGTCGTCCACGGGGCCGTCATGGGTCAGGACCTCCGGACGGACGCGGGCCTCGTCGAGCGGACGACCCGCCGCTGCCTCGAGGTCGCCGAGGAGCTCGGCTGCCGGTCGCTCGCGTTGCCCGCATTCGGCACCGGCGTCGGCGGTTTTCCGCTCGCCGACTGCGCGGAGATCATGGTCGCCGCCGTGCGCGCGCACGAGCCGCGCTCGCTCGAGCGGGTCGTCTTCGCGGTCTACGG
>JAICGP010000273.1 GCA_025923055.1 Thermoleophilia bacterium | reverse complement strand
GCGCATCGTGTAGCGTCCGTTGCGGTGGAAGCGAAGCACGACGTCCTGATCGTGGGCGCCGGTTGCGCGGGCATGCGCGCCGCGATCGAGGCGTTCGACGCGGGCGCCGACGTCGCCGTCATCTCGAAGATCCACCCGGTGAGGAGCCACTCGGGCGCCGCCGAGGGCGGCATCAACGCGGCGCTGGGGAACGCCTCCGACGACGATCCCGAGAAGCACGCCTTCGACACGGTGAAGGGCTCGGACTACCTCGGCGACCAGGACGCCATCGAGGTGCTCTGCAACGAGGCGCCCGACGACGTCTACCAGCTCGAGCACTGGGGCGCCGTCTTCTCGCGAACCGACGACGGCCGCATCGCGCAGCGTCCCTTCGGCGCGGCCGGGGAGCCGCGCACGGCCTATGCCGCCGACATCACCGGCCACGTCCTCATCCACGTCCTCTACGAGCAGGTGATGAAGCGCGACCTGACGGTCTACGAGGAGTGGTTCGCCTGGCGCCTAGTCGAGGACGACGGCCGCTGCCAGGGCGTCATCGCCTGGGACCTCCTGAACGGCGGCCTCGAGCTCGTCGGCGCGAAGACGGTCATCCTCGCCACCGGCGGGGCCGGCCGCCTCTACACGGGAACGACGAACGCGTACGCCTGCACGGGCGACGGGATGGCGATGGCGCTCCGGCTCGGCGTGCCGCTGAAGGACATGGAGATGATGCAGTTCCACCCGACGACGCTCTCGCCGTCGGGGGTGCTGATCACGGAGGGCTGTCGCGGCGAGGGCGCCTACCTCCTGAACGGCGAGGGCGAGCGCTTCCTGACGCGCTACGCCCCGAACGCGATGGAGCTCGCGAGCCGCGACGTCATCTCGCGCGCCGAGCAGACGGAGATCGACGAGGGGCGCGGCGTGGACGGCAACGTCCTCCTGGACCTGCGGCACCTCGGCGCCGACCGGATCATCGACCGCCTGCACGGGACGCGTGAGCTCTCGATGGTGTTCGCCGGCGTCGACCCGATTCACGACCCGATCCCGGTCCGGCCCGGGGCGCACTACCACATGGGCGGCGTCGACACCGACCTGGACGGCAAGACGGCCCTCGAGGCGCTCTACGCAGCCGGCGAGTGCGCCTGCGTCTCCGTGCACGGCGCGAACCGCCTGGGCGGGAACGCGCTCATGGAGACGATCACCTTCGGGAAGCGCGCCGGGCGCGCGGCGGCCGAGTGGGCCTTCGCAAACACGGTCGTCGCGCCGCCCGCCTCGGCGCTCGCCGACGCGGAGCGCGACCTCCGGACGATGCTCGACCGGCCGGAGGGCGAGCGGCCGCACGCCATCCGCGACGAGATGGCCGCGACGATGCACGAGAACTTCGGCGTCTTCCGGCGCGAGGAGCAGATGCGCGCGCAGGGCGAGATCGTCGCGGGCCTGCGCGAGCGCTACGAGCGCGTCGTCGTGGACGACAAGGGCGACGTCTTCAACTCGGACCTCACGCAGGCGCTCGAGCTCGACTTCCTGCTCGAGCTGGCGGCGTGCATGGTCGAGGCGGGCCTGGCGCGCAAGGAGAGCCGCGGCGCCCACGCCCGCCCGTACGACTACCCGGAGCGCGACGACGAGAACTTCATGAAGCACACCATGGTCACGTGGGCGAACGATCGTCCCCAGCTCACGTGGGAGCCCGTGCGGACGACCAGATGGCAGCCGCAGGAGCGCACGTACTAGTGAGGCGCGCGCTTCTTCTCCCGGCCGCGCTGGCCGCCGTGCTCCTCTCCGGCGCGTGCGGCGGCTCGGAGACGACCGAGCCGCAGCCGCCGCCGAAGGTCGACGTCGTCCAGGCCGCCTCGCGGACCGTGGAGGCCGGGAGCGCCCGCTTCACGCTGCGCGGCGAGGGCGGGCCTGGCGGTCCGTTCACCGGCGAGGGAGAGGTCGCCGGTCGCCGGGCGCGGGTCGAGCTCCACTTCTCCGAGGCCGCGGGCGGCCTCCTCCCGGCGGACGTCGACGCTGTGTACGCCGAGGGAACGCTCTACCTGCGCCTGTCCGGCCTGGCCGGCCTGCTGCCCGGCCTCGTCTCGGGCGGCGCCGACTGGATCGGCGTCGACCTCAGCGCCGACTCGGGCGTCCTCGACGAGTACCTCGACCTCGGTGAAGGTGACCCCGCCCGGCTGCTCGAGACGCTCGAGGCGGCCGGGGCGTTCACAGCGGTCGGACGCGAGCAGGTGCGGGGCGTCGAGACGACGCGCTACCGCGGGACGGTCGCCTCGAGCCGGATCGACGTCTGGGTCGGGGCGGACGGGCTCGTGCGCCGCGCGACGGTGCGTGACGGCGACGGCACGAACGTCGAGCTCGAGCTCTACGACTTCGGAGCGGACGTGCAGATCGAGCCGCCGCCCGCCGACGAGGTCACGGAGCTGGGCGAGCTTCTCCAGGGAGGTCTCTAGTGGACGTCGCACTGAAGATCTGGCGCTACGACCCCGACTCCGGCGAGCGGGAGCTCAGGCACTACGAGGTCGAGGCGCCCGAGTGGGCCTGTCTGCTCGACGTCCTCGACATCGTCAAGGACCAGGTCGACGGCACGCTCGCCTACCGGAAGAGCTGCCGCATGATGATCTGCGGCTCCTGCGGGATGCGCATGGACGGCCGCGCCGTCCTCGCCTGCAAGGAGCGCATGAAGCCCATCGTCGAGCGCGGCCACGTGCCGGTCGTCTCGGCCATGGGCAACATGCCCGTCCTCAAGGACCTCGTCGTCGACATGCAGCCCTTCTGGACGAAGATCCGAACGATGAAGCCCTGGCTCGACACGGGGTACGAGGAGCTGCCGGAGCACGGAGAGTTCATCCACTCGCAGGAGGAGATGAACCCGATCCACAAGGAGGCGCTCTGCATCATGTGCGGCTGCTGCGTCTCCGAGTGCAACTC
>JAICGP010000272.1 GCA_025923055.1 Thermoleophilia bacterium | reverse complement strand
TCGTCGTCGACTCGGGCCTCTCCTTCCCGCGGGACGAGCATCTCGGCGTCGACCTCGTCCTCCCCGACTTCGAGTACCTGCGCGAGCGGCGCGCCGACATCCGGGCCGTCGTCCTCACGCACGGCCACGAGGACCACGTCGGCTCGCTCCCCTACCTGATGCGCGAGGTGGACGTGCCGGAGGTGTGGGCGACGCGCCTCACGCTCGGGCTCGTGAAGTCGAAGCTCGACGAGCACGGTCTCATGCGAGCCGCCGACCTCGTGGAGATCGAGCCCGAGAAGGGACACGTCCAGGTCGGTCCCTTCCGGGCCGAGTTCGTGCGCATGGCGCACTCGATCCCCGACGCGGTCGCCGTCGCCCTCGAGACGCCGGGCGGCCGCCTCGTCGTCACCGGCGACTACAAGATCGACCACACGCCCGTCGACGGCTTCCGCACCGACCTCGGCAAGCTCGCCGAGCTCGGGAACCGCGGCGTCGACCTGCTGCTCGGCGACTCGACGAACGCGGAGCGCCCGGGGGTCACGGAGTCGGAGCGCACGGTCGGGGAGGTGTTCCGCCACCTGATCCCACAGCGGCGAGGACGCGTGCTGATCGCGTCGTTCGCCTCCAACGTCCACCGCATGCAGCAGGCGATCGACGTGGCCGCGGACACCGGCCGCAAGGTCTGCCTCATCGGCCGCTCCCTGCGCAAGAACGTGAACATCGCGCGCAACCTCGGCTACCTCGACGTCTCGGACGACGTCATCGTGCGGCCCGACGACCTCGACTCGCTCCGGCCCGAGGAGACGATGATCCTCTGCACGGGCAGCCAGGGCGAGCCGATGTCCGCGCTGACGCGGATGGCCTATCGCGACCACCCGCACGTCGCCATCGAGGACGGCGACACGGTCATCATCTCCGCGAAGCCCGTCCCGGGGAACGAGCTGCGCGTGCACGACACGATCAACCGGCTCGCGAAGTCAGGGGCGGAGGTCCTCCACCAGGAGATCGCGCCCGTGCACGTCTCCGGCCACGGGAACGCCGAGGAGATCCGTACCGTGCTCGCGCTCCTGCGCCCGCGCAACGTCATGCCCGTGCACGGGGAGTTCCGCATGTTGGCGGCCCAGGCCCGCCTGGCGCGCGAGAGCGGCGTCCCCGCCGACCGGATCGTGCTGGCCGAGAACGGCTCCGTCGTCGAGCTGCGGGGCGGCGTCGCCCGCCTCACCGGCCAGCTCGAGGTCGGCCTGACGTTCGTGGACGGGCTGGGCGTCGGAGACGTGCAGGACGTCGCCCTTCGCGACCGGCGTCATCTCTCCGAGGACGGCGTCCTCATCGTCGTCGCCACGGTCGGCTCGCAGAACGGGCGCGAGATCGGAGAGCCGGAGGTGATCGCGCGCGGCTTCGCCGAGTCGTCGGCCCTGCTCGAGGAGGCGAGGCGCGAGGCCGAGCGCACGATCGCCGACTGCCTCGAGCACCACGTCTCGGAGCTCAAGCTCCTCCAGGAGCACATCCACGACAACGTCGGCAGGCTCGTCTCGGAGCGCACCGGCCGCCGGCCGATGATCCTGCCGGTCGTCGTCGAGGTCTAGGAGGGCTCGGCCCAGCGGAAGCCGGTCGCGCTCGGCTGCGGCTCGAGCGGGCTCGTGGGGAGCCCGGACGGTGGGTCGTGGCGGTGGATGTTGAACGCCGCCGGCGCGACGTCGTTCGGCGTGTCCGGGTGGAAGACGGAGGCGAGGTACTGGATCTGCCCGCGGCCGGGGCCGAGCTCCCACTGGCCGCCGCCGTAGATCGCGATGCCGTGCTCGGCGCAGTAGTCGTAGCCCTCGAACAGCCTCTGGACGCTCCCGAAGCGCGAGGGCTTGAAGTTCAGCGTCCTCGGCGCGAACGGGAGCGCGTCGACGTCGGCGGCCGAGTGGATCGGAGCGTCCCAGGTGATCCGGTCGCGGTGGGGCTCGAGGACGGGATCGGTGCGCCCGTTCAGGTCGGGGTCCTCGATCCAGGCGGCGGGGAAGCTCTCGGCCACGAGGCGGTACAGGTCGGGGTCGCCGGCCTGGTCGACCGGCGTGCCCTTGTAGGCGCCCTTGAGATCGAGCGTGTCGATTCCGTCGAGCGCGGCGAGCTCGGCGACGAGCGCCTCGGTCCACTCGGCGGTCGGGTCGAGCTTGAAGCGGAGGGCCGGATAGCGCTCGCGGAGCGTCCCCACGGGCTCGATCGAGGGCGGGTTCTCGATGCGCAGCGACACGACGAACGTCACCGGGCTCGCCTCGCGACCCACGGCGCCGGCGAGCGAGACCCCCGCCTGGCGCAGTGCGAGGTCGAGGGCCGCGCTCTCGAATGCCCAGCGGCGGTAGTCGAGGAACGCGGGCATGCTCGGCTCGGTGGGGAAGAGCGAGAGGCGGTCGAGGAGCTGCGAGAACGAGTCGAGCGTGTGCCTTCCGGCGAGCGGGAACGCCGGCCCCTCCGCCTGGAGCGCCAGCTGTGCCTCGCCGTCGTAGGTGACGTCCTCGCCGACGCCCTCGTGGCCGCCGCCCTCGAGATGGATCACCGTCGTGCGCCGCGTGAACTCGCTCGAGACCGCGACCTCACGGCCTTCGAGGGCGTACGACTCGATCTCGAGCGGCAGGTCGCGGACGGCGTCGTAGGTGGCCACGGAGGGGAACGGTACGTGTTCTCGCCGAGTTCGTGTACTAGTAGAGGTATGACCGAGACGCACTCCCGCGGCTGGCCCGAGCTCGTGCGCTCCTACGGCGTGTCCGAGGGGACGACGGCACGCCTCATCCGCTCGCTGAGCGCGAGCGAGGTGGCGGCGCTCGCCTTCTGCCGCCTGCTCGAGCGCTGGGCGCGGGGCGAGCCGGAGCCTTCCACGCCCGAGCGGCGCCAGGCCGCGTTTCGCCGCGCGGCGGAGCGCGCCGAGACGGCGCTGGCCGGCCTCGACGGGCCGCTGGGCCGCTTCCTCCTCGAGCTGGAGCC
>JAICGP010000271.1 GCA_025923055.1 Thermoleophilia bacterium | reverse complement strand
CTTGATCGGAAGCTCCATGATCTCGCCCTTCGGGTTCGCCATCAGGCCGCGCATGCCGGCGAGCTGGCGGATCTGCTTGAAGGATCCGCGGGCGCCCGAGTTGGCCATCATGTAGATCGGGTTCAGCTCGTAGAGCGTCGCCTCCATGGCGTCGGCCACCTTGTCGGTCGCCTCCGTCCAGATGCCGACGACCGCCTCGTGGCGCTCGTCCTCGGTGATGAGGCCGCGCTCGAACTGCTGCTCGATCCGGCCGACGCGCTCCTCGTACTCCTCGAGGATCTCGTCCTTCTCCTGCGGGACCACGATGTCGTTCTTCGAGATCGTGATCCCGGCCTGGGTGGCGTAGTGGAACCCGAGGTCCTTGATCGTGTCGAGAAGCTGCGAGATCGCCGCGGCCCCGTAGACGTCCACGAGGCCGGTGACGAAGTCGTTCGTCTCCTTCTTGCCGAGCGTGCGGTTGATGAACTCGACCGAGGTCGGGTCGAGGCCGTCGCCGAGCGCGCGGGCGATCGAGCGGGCGACCTCCTCGTTGAAGATGACCCGTCCGGGCGTCGTCAGCAGCCGCTCGCCGCCGCGCCGGTACTCGATCGGGTCCTGGAGACCGGCCTGGCGGGCGTCGAGCGCGAGGATGACCTCCTCCTCGGAGCCGAAGCGGGGCGGGTGCTCGTCGAAGTCCTCCGCCGTCATCGCGGGCAGGTCCTGGCTGCAGTACGTGAGGTAGTAGCCGCCCAGCACCATGTCCTGCGACGGCGTCGAGAGCGGCTTCCCGTGCGCCGGCGAGAGGATGTTGTTCGACGAGAGCATGAGGATGCGCGCCTCGGCCTGCGCCTCCGCGGAGAGGGGCAGGTGGACGGCCATCTGGTCGCCGTCGAAGTCCGCGTTGAACGCGTGGCAGACGAGCGGGTGGATCTGGATCGCCTTGCCCTCGACGAGGACGGGCTCGAAGGCCTGGATGCCGAGGCGGTGCAGCGTCGGCGCCCGGTTCAGGAGCACCGGGTGCTCGGCGATCACCTCCTCGAGCACGTCCCACACCTCGGGAACCATCGACTCGACGTACTTCTTCGCCGCCTTGATGTTCTGGACGGACTTGCGCTCGACGAGCCGGCTCATGATGAACGGCTTGAAGAGCTCGAGCGCCATCAGCTTCGGCAGCCCGCACTGGTGGAGCTTGAGCGTCGGGCCCGAGACGATCACCGAGCGGCCGGAGTAGTCGACGCGCTTCCCGAGCAGGTTCTGCCGGAAGCGGCCCTGCTTCCCCTTGAGCATGTCCGAGAGCGACTTCAGCGGCCGGTTGCCCGGGCCGGTGACGGCCCGGCCGCGGCGCCCGTTGTCGAAGAGGGCGTCGACGGCCTCCTGGAGCATGCGCTTCTCGTTGTTGACGATGATCTCGGGCGCGCCGAGGTCCAGCAGCCGCTTCAGCCGGTTGTTCCGGTTGATGACGCGGCGGTAGAGGTCGTTGAGGTCGCTCGTGGCGAAGCGGCCGCCGTCGAGCTGCACCATGGGGCGCAGCTCGGGCGGGATGACCGGGATCGCCTCGAGGATCATCCACTCGGGACGGTTCTCCGAGGTGATGAACGCGTTGACGACCTTGAGCCGCTTGATGGCTCGCTGCTGCTTCTGGCCCTTGGAGGTCCGGATCGTCTCGCGGAGCGACTTGGCCTCGGCGGTCAGGTCGAGGTCGCGGAGCAGGTCGCGGATCGCCTCGGCGCCCATGCCGCCCTTGAAGTAGACGCCGAACCCGTACGGCGAGCCGAAGCGGTCCTTCAGCTCGCGGAAGAGCATCTCGTCGTTGACGATCATCTTCGGCTCGAGGTCGCGGAAGAGCTGCCAGGTCTGCTCGAGGCGGGCGACCGAGTCGACGGCCGCCTCGCGCGCGTCGCCGCGCCGCGACTCGATGTCCTGGTACATCTCGCGGACCTTGAGCGCCCACTGCGAGAGCGCGTCGAAGTCCTCCTTGCGCGCGCCCTCGCGCAGGCAGAGGTCGTAGGCGAGCTCCTTGATCGCGCCCGGATCCATGTCCGGCTCGACGCGCTCGAGCACGTCCCGGAGGAGGCCGTTGCCGAGCTCGCGCGCCTTGTCGAGGTTCTTGGCGTCGACGCCCGCGACGAGCTCCGCGTCCTCGCCCTCCAGCTGCTCGCCGGCGAGCAGCGCGTCTCGCACCTTGTTCATGTGCTTCGTGACGGCGCCCTTCTTGGACCCCGTCGCCTTGTCGGCCTGCTTGGCCAGGGGCTCGAGCGCCTCGACGATCTGCACGGCCGCGTTGCCGACCGCCTCGACGTCCCGCGGCGCGAGCCGGCGGTCGTCGCGGACGGCGGCGCTGCGGACGAGCTCGCGGATCTTCTTCGAGTCCTCGGTCGTGACTGTGCCCGCGACGGACACGAAGATGCCGCTCGCGAGCGTCCGCGCCTCCTCGAGCGTCGGCAGGCCCTGCTCCTCGGCCCAGGCGGCGAGGCCGCGGGCCCAGAACTCGTCGTCCTCGTCGAAGTTCCGCTCCTTGCCCTTCGTGAAGTAGTCGCGCCGGCGCGAGAGCCGGTCCTCGAGCGCGGCGAGCGCCTCGTCGCGGTCGACGTTGATGCGCTCGTACTCGCCGCGCACCTTGTCCTCGAGGTCGGCCAGGTCGGCCGCGCGCTTCTCCGTCTCGACCTGCGTGACGATGGAGGCGGCGAAGTAGAGGACCTTCTCGAGCTCCTTGGGCGCGATGTCGAGCAGGTAGCCGATCCGGCTCGGGACTCCCTTGAAGAACCAGATGTGCGAGACGGGGGCGGCGAGGTCGATGTGCCCCATGCGCTCGCGGCGAACCTTCTGGCGGGTGACCTCGACGCCGCAGCGCTCGCAGATGATGCCCTTGTAGCGGACGCGCTTGTACTTGCCGCAGTAGCACTCCCAGTCCTTCGTGGGACCGAAGATGCGCTCGCAGAAGAGGCCGTCCTTCTCGGGCTTGAGCGTGCGG
>JAICGP010000270.1 GCA_025923055.1 Thermoleophilia bacterium | reverse complement strand
GGAGAGATCGACGCCGGCGGGCGGACGCTCGCGATCGCGCGCCTGGAGGCGCTTTCCGGCGAGACGGATGTGGCGCGCCTGCCCTACACGCTGCGCGTCCTGCTCGAGAACGTCCTCCGCGCCGAGGCCCTCGGGATCGGGAGCGCCGAGGAGGTGCGCGCCGTGGCCGGCTGGCGGCCCGATGCCGACCCCGACAACGAGATCTCCTTCCGGCCCTCGCGCGTCCTTCTGCAGGACTTCACCGGCGTGCCCGCAATCGTCGACCTGGCCGCCATGCGCGAGGCGATGGTCGCCCTCGGCGGCGACCCGGCCGCGATCAACCCGCAGATCCCCGCGGAGCTCGTGATCGACCACTCCGTGCAGGTGGACGCGTTCGGGTCGCGGTTCGCCATCCGCACGAACACGGAGCGGGAGTTCGAGCGCAACCGCGAGCGCTACGCCTTCCTCCGCTGGGGCCAGACCGCCTTCGAGAACTTCAGCGTCGTGCCGCCGAACACGGGGATCGTCCACCAGGTGAACCTCGAGTACCTCGCCCGCGTCGTCGAGGCCAGGGAGCAGGGCGGGCGCGCGTGGGCCTTCCCGGACACACTGATCGGCACCGACTCGCACACGACGATGGTGAACGGGCTCGGCGTCCTCGGCTGGGGGGTCGGCGGGATCGAGGCCGAGGCCGTCCTCCTCGGCGAGCCCGTGTCGATGCTCGTGCCGCAGGTCGTCGGCTTCCGGCTCAGCGGCCAGCTCCCCGAGGGCGCGACGGCGACCGACCTCGTCCTCGCCGTGACGCAGATCCTGCGGGAGTTCGGAGTGGTCGGGAAGTTCGTGGAGTACTTCGGCGAGGGCCTCGTCGGCCTCCCGCTCGCCGACCGCGCGACGATCGGGAACATGTCGCCCGAGTACGGCGCCACCTGCGGCTTCTTCCCCGTCGACGAGGAGACGCTCCGCTACCTGGAGCTGACGGGCCGCAGCGCCGAGCACGTCGAGCTCGTGGAGGCATATTCCCGCGAGCAGGGGCTCTTTCACGACCCGGAGGCCGAGCCCGAGTACTCGCAGATCGTCGACCTCGACCTCGGCGACGTGGAGCCGAGCCTGGCCGGGCCGCGGCGGCCCCAGGACCGCGTCGCGCTGACGGACGCGAAGTCGTCCTTCCTCGACTCGCTTTCCAGCTTCGGCGTCCCGTACACGAACGGCTCGCCGGACCAGGCGGTGGCCGACTCCTTCCCGGCGAGCGACCCGCCGGAGCACACGGCGCCGGGCCACGCCGCCGCGCCGGACGACGCCGCCGCGCAGCTGCCTGTGCCGACGGCGGAGCACGAGTCGCGAACGGTGCCCGTGAGCTTGGCCGGCGAGTCGTTCGAGCTCGAGGACGGCTCCGTCGTCATCGCGGCGATCACGAGCTGCACGAACACCTCCAACCCGTCGGTCATGGTCGCCGCCGGCCTGCTCGCCAGGAACGCCGTCGAGCGCGGGATGGCCCGCAAGCCGTGGGTGAAGTCGAGCCTGGCTCCGGGCTCCCGAGTCGTCACGGAGTACTACGACAAGGCCGGCCTCACCCAGTACCTCGACGAGCTCGGGTTCCAGACGGTCGGCTACGGCTGCACGACCTGCATCGGGAACTCCGGACCGCTTCCGGACGAGATCTCGGAGGCGATCGAGGAGGGCGACCTCGTCGTCTGCTCCGTCCTCTCCGGGAACCGCAACTTCGAGGCCCGCATCCACCCCGAGGTGAAGGCGAACTACCTCGCCTCGCCGCCGCTCGTCGTCGCTTACGCGCTCGCGGGGCGTCTGGACGTCGATCTCACGAGCGAGCCGCTGGGCCGCGACGCGGACGGCGCCGAGGTCTTCCTGCGCGACCTCTGGCCGACGCCGGCGGAGGTCAAGGAGACGATTGCGACCGCCATCTCGGAAGACATGTTCCGGCGCACGTACGCCGACGTCTACACGGGCGACGAGCACTGGGCCTCGCTCCCGGTCCCCGAGGGCGACCTCTTCGCGTGGGACGAGGACTCGACGTACGTCCGCCTGCCGCCCTACTTCGAGGGCATGGACCCCGAGCCTGGCCCCGTGGAGGACATCGCGGGCGCCCGCTGCCTCGTCATGGTCGGCGACAGCGTCACCACGGACCACATCTCGCCGGCCGGCTCGATCCGGGAGGACAGCCCCGCCGGCCGCTACCTCGTCGAGCACGGCGTCGAGCGGCGGGAGTTCAACTCGTACGGCTCGCGCCGCGGAAACCACGAGGTGATGGTGCGCGGCACGTTCGCGAACGTGCGCCTCCGCAACCTGCTCGTCCCCGAGAGCGAGGGCACCTGGACGGTGCACCTCCCCGACGGCGAGGAGACCACGATCTTCGAGGCGGCCGACCGCTACCACGCCGAGAACGTCCCGCTCCTCGTCCTCGCCGGCAAGGAGTACGGCTCCGGCTCGTCCCGCGACTGGGCGGCGAAGGGTCCCAACCTCCTCGGCATCCGCGCCGTGATCGCCGAGAGCTACGAGCGGATCCACCGCTCCAACCTGATCGGCATGGGCATCGTGCCGCTCCAGTACTGCGACGGCGAGAGCGCCGAGAGCCTCGGTCTCACCGGCCGCGAGGAGTTCGCCGTCGAGGGGCTCGAGGGCGGCGCGGCCCGCGAGGTGCGCGTGACCGCCCGCGAGGGCGCGGCCGAGCCGATCGAGTTCCGCGCGCGCGTGCGACTCGAGACGCCGCGCGAGCGCGAGTACCTCGGCCACGGCGGCATCCTGCTCTACGCCCTGCGCAAGCTGGCCGCCGCCTGAGCCGCCCCGCCCGCGGCTAAGGCCGCAGGCGATCTGCGGAAGACCCGCAACCGTGCGACGGCTCCCCGCCGATGCCGCGGCCGCCGGCCGGGCCGATCCTGTGGGCAGACACGAACACGGGAGAAGCCATGAAAGCCATTGGGATCGCACTTCTCGCTTTGGCCGCGCTCGTCGGCACGACCGCGGCCGCCGTCTCCGCCGACGTGGCGGGCAAGGCGCGCGCCGATGCGAGGGACGCCGCCAGGGT
>JAICGP010000269.1 GCA_025923055.1 Thermoleophilia bacterium | reverse complement strand
CCTCCATCTGTCAGCCCGGCGGATCTCGGAGCGTGAGCTCCGGGAGTTCGAGGTTCGGAAGCTGCGCGGCTCCGACTTCCTCATGGGCAGGCATGCGTACCGCCTCTCGGGCGACGGCGTCTCGGTCTTCCCCCGTCTCGCCGATCCGGCGGAGCAGGGCTCCCCCAACCTGGACGGCGAGCGCATCTCCTCCGGCATCGAGGCGCTCGACAAGATGCTGGCCGAGGGCTACTGGTCCGGCGCGAGCACCTTGATCGCGGGTCCCTCGGGCTGCGGCAAGACGCTTCTCGGGCTGCACTTCATCTTCGGCGGCGCTCGCGACGGAGAACCCGGTCTGATCGCCACGCTGCAGGAGAACCCGTCGCAGCTCGAGCGCGTGGTGAAGAGCTTCGATTGGTCGCTCGAGGAGGACGCGGTCGAGGTGATGTATCGATCCCCGGTCGACATCTACATCGACCAGTGGTTCCACGAGCTCTTGGAGCGGGTGGAGCGGGGTGGCGTGCGCCGAGTCCTGATCGACAGCCTCGACGACCTCGGCTTCACCACCCAGGACGAGGTGCGCTTCCGAGAGTACATGTACTCGCTCGTCCAGCGCTGCGCGAGAAATCAGGTGAGCCTCATGATGACACTCGAGGTTCCCGACCTTTCCCGGGTCCGCATCTCTCCGATTTCAACATCTCGCACCTGGCGGACAACGTCGTCCTCCTCCAGTACGTCTGGTCCGGTGCACAGGTGAAGCGCGCGCTCACGGTCTTGAAAGCCCGCGCGAGCGCGCTCGAGCCGACCGTGCGCGAGTTCCAGATCAAGCCCGACGGAATCGTCCTGGGCGAGGAGCTGGCGCTCGGACGCGACATCGGCTGATGGGAGCCGACGGCCGGCAGGCACCGGAGCCCGCATGGCTCCTCGGATTCTCGGGAGTGAAGCGGAGGGGGAGGGATTCGAACCCTCGATCCGCCGAACGACGGATAACGGTTTTCGAGACCGCCGCATTCGTCCGCTCTGCCACCCCTCCGACGGTTTGGTACGAGCGCTGCGGAGCGGAGAAGGAGGGATTCGAACCCTCGAGGGAGGTAATCACCCCCCTAACGCCTTAGCAGGGCGCCGCCTTCAGCCACTCGGCCACTTCTCCGTGCCGGGCAATGGTATCAACGTGGATTCCGTCCCAGACACGACGAAGCCCGCCTCGGTGTGGGTAGGAGCCGCATGACCGAAACGGGCCTTCGCCAGACGCCGGGGGATATGTGAGGGGAGCCGGCACGCGCATCATGAAGGCGCGCACCCTCGCCGCCGTCCCTCCGATGGGGGATTCTCTACGCTCGCCGCATGCGGATCGGCCGTCGCGTGGTCGCGCTCACGAACCTCGACAAGGTCTTCTTCCCGGCCTCCGGGCTGACCAAGGGCGACCTCGTCCGCTACTACCTCGACGTGGCGCCGTTCGCGCTCAGGCACGTCGAGCGCCGGCCCATGCAGATGAAGCGCTACCCCCACGGCGTCGAGGGCGACTTCTTCTACCAGAAGCGCGTCCCGAATCCGCATCCGGAGTGGCTGGAGACTGTGCGGATCGTCTTCCCGCGCTTCGGCCGAACGGCGGACTTCCCGGTCGTGACGGACGCCGCCGGGCTCGCGTGGATCGTCAACCTCGGCTGCATCGAGCTGCACACGTGGCACGCGCGCGTCCGGGACGTCGAGCGACCGGACTACCTGCTCATCGACCTCGACCCGAGCGCCGACGGGCAGTGGGGCGCCGTGCGGGCCATCGCGCTCGTCGTCAAGGAGGTGATGGACGACCTCGACCTCCCGAGCTTCCCGAAGACGTCCGGCGCGACCGGGTTCCACATCCTCTGCCCGATCCGGCCGGAGCTTCGCTTTCCCGACGTGCGCCGCTTCGCGAAGGCGCTCGCCCAGGAGGTCGAGCGGCGCGTCGGCGACCAGGACGTGGCGACGACGACCTGGAAGGTGGCCGAGCGGCGCGGAGTCTTCGTCGACTACGGCCAGAACGCGCGCGACCGCACGATCGCCTCCGCGTACTCGATTCGGCCGACCGCGGACGCGCGCGCCTCGGCGCCCCTGCGGTGGGAGGAGGTCGCGGACGTCGACCCTGCGGCGTTCACGCTCACGACGATGCGCGACCGCCTCGGCGAGATCGACGACCCGACCGCGGGCATGTGGAGGCGCAAGGTGAGCCTCTCGTCGCGCTTCGGACAGCTCGGCCTCGACCCACCCGAGGCCGCCGCCGACGAACCCAAGTAACGGACTGTTACTTGGGTTTCGGGGCGGACTAGACTTCGGGTGTGATCCTGCTTTATCCGCTGCTCTTGCTCGGGGCTGTGGCGGTGATCGTTCGCAGGCAGGATCAGGCCTGCGGGCGCGGCTGGGAGTGGTTCGTCGCCTGGCTCGGGGCCGGGGCCTTTTTCGCCTTCAGCCTCCTCGCGGGCTTCAGCATCGGGCTCTTCTTCCTCCCTCTCGTGACGATCGCGGTACTGGGCGTCGCGTGGCTCTCGCCGCACTTCCGGGAGGCCTCCGGACTTCCCGTCGGCGGCGCGCTCCTCGTCGGGGCGCTCCTCGCGTTCGTCTAGCTAGCTCAGCGGCCGAGGAGCCCGGCGACCGTCGGGTCGCCCTTCTTCGGGCGCGGGCGGACCTGGTCGACCGTGCACTGGTCCGGGTCCTTGTCCGGGCGGAAGCGGAGGAAGCGGGCGTTGTGGCGGAAGCGACCCTTCTGCCACTTGTCGTACCTGACCTCGACGACGAGCTCGGGCGGCACCGGGCTCCACTCCCCCTCGACCTTGGGCCGCCAGCGGGTCGGCTGGCCGCGCGGCCGCCGCTCGGGGTGGTTGCCGAGGAGCGGCTGCACCCGCTCGAGGATCTCCTCGCGCCGCTTCCCCGCCGCGCCGGCGGAGCCGACCGGGCGCAGCTCGCCGTCGTCGTAGAGGCCGAGCATGAGGCTCGCGATCCCGGTTCCCTTCTCGCTCCAGGTGACGCCCACGACGACGCAGTCCGCAGTCTTCTCGCCTTTCACCTTCTGG
>JAICGP010000268.1 GCA_025923055.1 Thermoleophilia bacterium | reverse complement strand
GCGCGCAGGTCGGGGGGCAGCGACTCGAGCGCGGACCGCACGTGGTCCTCGAACGTCACGGCTTCACACGCCGAACCGGGGGCGACGGCGACCGGCGGCGAAGAGGCGCACGGTGAGCAGGCCGAACGCGATCCCGCCCAGGTGGGCGAAGTAGGCGACGCCCCCGCCCTGCTCGGGGTGGACGAAGGAGAGGCCGCCGATCACGAGCTGGAAGAGGAAGTAGATCCCCAAGAAGACGACGGCCGGGATCTGGAAGAGGAAGAAGGGCAGCACGAGCGTCGTCACGCTCCCGTACGGATGGAGGACGAAGTAGGCCCCGAGGACGGCCGAGATCGCGCCGCTCGCGCCGAGGTTCGGGACGGCCGCGTCCTGCGCGGTGCCCCAGCCGAGGGTGACGATCGTCTGGGCTGCGGTCGCCGCGAGCCCGCCGAGGACGTAGAAGAGAAGGAAGCGCGCCCGGCCGAGCGTGTCCTCGACGTTGTTCCCGAAGATCCAGAGGAAGAGCATGTTGCCGAGAAGGTGGCCCCAGCCCGCGTGCATGAACATCGCCGTGAAGGCCGTCAGCGGCCAGCTCTCGCCAACCTGCCGGCAGCTGTCCTCGACCTCGCAGGGGTGGAACGCCAGCTCGTCGAGCGACGCGGCGAAGCCGGCGCCCGTGCCCGAGTCCTGGTAGAGCACGAAGACGAGGACGTTCGCCGCGATGAGCGCGAGCGTGACGACGGGCCGCCGGACCGTGGGGACGTTGTCCCGGAGCGGCAGCACGGTGTCTACCTGATCACGAGCGCCATGAGCGCCTTCTGGGCGTGCAGGCGGTTCTCGGCCTGGTCCCAGACGGCCGAGTGCGGGCCGTAGAGGACGTCCTCGGCGATCTCCTCGCCGTAGTGGGCCGGCAGGCAGTGGAGCACGATCGCCCGTTCGCTTCCGAGGGCGACCGTCGCCGAGTCGATTCCGAAGCCGGCGAGATCGGCGAGCCTGCGCTCCCGCTCCTCGTCCTGGCCCATGCTCGTCCAGACGTCCGTGTAGAGAGCGTCGGCGCCGGCGGCCGCCTCGCGCGGATCGTGCGTGAGCTCGATCGAGCCGCCCGCCTGCTCGGCGGCGGCGTGCGCCCAGCCGACCACCTCGGCGGACGGCTCGTAGCCCTCGGGCGTCGCGGCGACGAAGCTCGCGCCGAGCTTGGCGCAGGCGACCATGAGCGAATGACAGACGTTGTTGCCGTCCCCGAGGTAGGCGACGCGCACGCCGTCGAGCGCGCCGAGCCGCTCCCGGATCGTCATCACGTCGGCGAGCGCCTGACAGGGATGGAAGTCGTCCGTAAGGCCGTTGATGACGGGCACGTCGGCGTACTCGGCGAGCTCGTCGACGTCCGCCTGGCTGAAGGTCCGGATCATGATCCCGTCCAGGTAGCGGGAGAGGACCGTGGCGGTGTCCTTGATCGTCTCGCCCCGCCCCAGCTGCAGGTCGCCGGCCGCGAGGTAGAGGGCGGTGCCGCCGAGCTGGGCGATGCCGACCTCGAAGCTGACGCGCGTTCGCGTCGAGGGCTTCTGGAAGATCATCCCGAGCGTCCGGCCGTCGAGGTGGCGGTGGGAGACGCGCTCGCGCTGCCGCGCCTTCAGCCGCTCGGCGACGTCGAGGACGAGGAGGAGGTCCTCGGGCGCCCAGTCGTGCACGCGGAGAAAGTCGCGCCCCTTGAGGTGCGCCGGAAGCACGGGCGCATCCTACAGATCGTGGATACTTGACACGCGACGACTGAGGTTTTATCATTGCATCCGCTATAGAGACCGAAAGGAGGGTCTGCGATATGGCACTCGTACGCTGGGAACCGTTCCGTGAGCTCGCTGCCCTTCAGAGCGAGATGAGCCGCTGGATGGGGCAGGTCGCGGGCGGAACGCCCGGAAACGGCCAGTCCTCGACCTGGCTTCCCGCCGTCGACGTGTGGGAGACCGAGAACGAGCTCGTCCTCTCGTTCGATCTTCCGGGGATCCCGGAGGACGAGATCGCGGTCGAGGTCGACGACAACGTGCTGACCGTGAGCGGCGCGCGCGAGCGGAAGTCGGAGCACTCGAGCGAGCGCTTCTACCGCTTCGAGCGCCGGTTCGGGACGTTCTCGCGCAGCGTCACGCTGCCGCAGGGCGTGAAGGAGGACGCGATCCAGGCGCGCTACGAGAACGGCGTCCTCGAGGTTCGCGTCCCGAAGCCCGAGGAACAGAAGCCGAAGCGCATCCAGATCGGGTCGAGCGGCGCCATCGAGGGCACCAGCACCCGCAAGGAGTAGGACGCGCTCTGATCTACGAGGCCGGGACGACCCTCGTCCCGGCCTCGCCGTTCCTGATCGCCTCCGCGCTCGTGATCAGCGCGTCGCCCCCGGTCGCCTCGACGAACGTGAAGGCGGCCTCGACCTTGGGGCGCATGCTCCCGGCTGCCAGCTCCTCGACGAGCCCGGCGTCGCGGTCGGGCCGCAGCGTCGCGATCGGCTCCCCGCGCTCCTCGCCCTTGCCGAAGCGGCGGTAGACGCCGGGAACCTGCGTCAGGACGACGAGGCGGCTCGCGGCCAGGCCGGCGGCGAGCAGCGCCGAGGCGTGGTCCTTGTCGATCACCGCGTCGATGCCGTCGAAGCCGTGCGCCCGGCGGACGACCGGGATGCCGCCCCCGCCCGCCGCGACGACGACCTGGCCGGCCCCGAGGAGCGTGCGAACGGCCTCGAGCTCGAGCACCTCGAGCGGCCTCGGCGAGGGCACGACGCGCCGCCAGCCGCGCCCCGCGTCCTCCCGGAGCGCCCAGCCGCGGTCGCGCTCCAGCTCGCGGGCCCGGGCCGCGTCGTAGTAGGGGCCGATCGGCTTCGTGGGGTTCTCGAAAGCGGGGTCGTCCGGATCGACGACGACGTGGGTGGCGAGGACGGCGACGGGGCGGCCGGCGACCGGCTCGAGCTCGGCCGCCATGAGCGTGCCGATCTCCGCCTGCGTCTGGGCGACCGCGACCCAGAGCGGGAGCTGCGGCGCCTCGGCGGCCGCGAGCTCCTGGCGGAGCAGCTCGTT
>JAICGP010000267.1 GCA_025923055.1 Thermoleophilia bacterium | reverse complement strand
GGCGGCGCTCGGGCTCGCGCAGCTCGAGCGGCTCGACGAGCTCCTCGCCGGCCGCTCGGACGTGGCGGCGCGCTACGCCGACCTGCTCGCGCCGCTCGACGCCGTCGACGCGCCGCTGCCCGACGACGAGGACCATGCGCGGTCGTGGTTCGTCTATGTCGTCCGGTTGGCGGCCGGGCTCGACCGCGACGCCGTCATGGCGCGGCTCGCCGCGGAGGGGATCGCCAGCAAGCCCTACCTCCCGTCGATCCACCTGCAGCCGTTCTACCGGGACCGCTTCGGATACCGCGAGGGGTCGTTCCCCGCCGCCGAGGACGCCAGCGCTCGTTCGCTCGCCCTGCCCTTCCACGCACGGCTCTCCGCCGAGGAGCAGGAGCGCGTCGTCGGGACGCTCGCGCGCGTGCTGGAATAATCCCGCCGTGGCGGACGGCGCGCCCCGCATGGTCTTCCTCGGCTTCGGGAAATACGCGCGCGCCGACAAGATCTACGCGCTCGAGCCGATCCGGGGCGAGAACCGCGGCGGCGGCCGGCGGACGCTCGTCTGGGTCGAGGGCGTCGCCGAGCCGATCGTCGCCAGCCGGACGGAGCGGACGATCCTCCACGAGATGGGCCAGGACGTCGCCGCCGGCTCGCGGCTCCTCGACGAGGCGCTCTCTTTCGCGGAGCGCATCGCGGCGGACGCCGACCGCGGGCGCGTCGACCTCGGCGACCTGGGGCGGCGGGCGCGGCGGCTGCTCGAGGCGAGCGCGCGGGCGCCGGAGGCCGAGCAGCTCTTTTGATCCGCCTGGGGCGGGAGTTCTTCGCCCGGAGCGTGCACGAGGTCGCGCCCGAGCTCGTCGGCTGCACGCTGCTCGTCGACGGCGTCGGCGGGCGGATCGTCGAGGTGGAGGCCTACGACGCCGAGGACCCCGCCAGCCACGGCTACCGCGGACGGACGGCGCGCAACGGCGCCATGTTCGGGCCGCCCGGCCACGCGTACGTCTACCGCTCGTACGGGATCCACTGGTGCCTCAACCTCGTGTGCGCCCGGGAAGGCCTCGCCGAGGCCGCTCTCGTGCGGGCGCTCGAGCCGACGGAGGGCCTCGAGCGCATGCGGGAGCGGCGCGGGGTGGAGGACGACCGCCTCCTGTGCTCGGGCCCCGGGCGACTCTGCGAGGCGCTGGGGGTCGCCGGAGGCCATGACGGCCTCGCCCTCGACGCGCCGCCCTTCGCGTTGCTCGCGGCGGACGAGCCCGTCGCCGTCGCACGAGGGCCCCGGGTCGGGATCACGCGGGCGGCGGAGCTGCCGTGGCGCTACGGCCTTGCCGGCTCGCCCTTCCTCAGCCGTCGGCTCGCGTCCGCCGGCCGGAGCTGAGGCCGACTCCCCGATCTCACCCCAGGCCGAAGGGCCAGGCCCGGGGTCAGACCACTGGACACGTCCCTGCGACGCGAGACGACTAGGGAGCGAGACCCGCAGCGCCTCCCGCCGGATCGGCCGCGTCTTCAGCCGCTACCTCCGGGGTCAGATCCCGGGACATGTCCGCCTCGGCGGCGCGCGAGCCTGATCGCCGATGTCTAGGTGCGTGCGACGACGAGGCGGATCGTCATGTTCCGCACGGAGGCGCGTCCGGGGCGCGGTGACTGCGCCAGCACGACCCCCGGGCGCTCGCCGTCGGCGTAGGCGCGCACCGACCCGGCGAGGTGGCGGGCGGCGAGGCGCCTGCGCGCCCGCTCGAGCGGCATTCCGACCACGTCGGGGATGCGCCCGTTCATCGCCTCGGGGAACACGATGCGGACGGTGCTCCACGAGGACAGCGTCCCTCCCGCGGGGAACTGCTTCGTGACGCGCCCCAGCTGCTCGCCGGGCATGGCCGGCCGCCACAGGACCTCCGGCGTCAAGGGCATGGAGAGGAGGCGCGCCTCGGCGACGGCGCGCCTGGCGCCGACGACGTTCGGGACGTCGACCTCGTTCGGCTTGCACGGGGCGAGGTCGTCCGGACCGGAGCCGGCGAAGAAGACCACCTCGTGCGAGTCGCGGCAGTTCCCGTTGTCGAGATACCAGCGGTTGTTCCGGTGGACGACCTGCTGTGGCTCGACCGACTCGTACACGGGCGCAGGGAACGCCTCGGGCGGCTCGTCGAGGTGGTCGAGCGCCTTCCGCACGAACGTGCGCCAGATGAGCGTCGGGAAGGTCCCGCCGGCGACCGGGTCGCCGTGGTACTCGGTCTCCATCGGCTTCAGCCTGTTCGGGTAGCCGACCCAGACGGCCACGGCCAGCTGGGGCGTGTAGCCGACGAACCAGGCGTCGCCGTAGTTCTCCGTCGTCCCCGTCTTGCCCGCCGCCGGCCGCGCGGGCAGCTCGGCCCGCTGCCCGGTTCCCTCCGTGACGACCCGCTGGAGGATGGACGTGACGTGCGCGGCGTCGTTCGCCTCGAGGACCGGCTTCCGGACGGGGTCGTTGGAGTCGACGCGCCGGCCGTCCTCGACCCGCAGGACGGCGCGCGGCTCGTTGCCGAGCAGCGTGCCGTCGACCCGCTCGCCGCCGGCGGCCAGCGTCGCGAACGCGCGCGCCATCTCGAGCGGGCTGACCGCTTCCACGCCGAGGCCGATGGCGAAGAAGTCGTCGAGCGGCCGCTTGACGCCGAGGCGCCGGGCGACGGTGGCGACGTTCTTCGGCCCGACCTGCGCCGTCAGCTGGGCGTAGACCGCGTTGTCCGAGTGAATCGTCGCCTCGTTGAGGTCGATCCGGCCGAGGTAGGAGCCCTCGTAGTTGGCGACCGACCAGAGCTTGTCGCCGAGGTTGATCACCGTCGGCTCGGACTCGAACACGGTCGCCGGTGCGATCCCGCGCTCGAGGGCCGCTGCGAGCACGAACGGCTTGAAGGCCGAGCCGGTCTGGCGCTGCCCCTGGACGGCAAGGTTGAACTGGCTCTTCTTGAAGCTCTTCCCGCCCACCATGGCGAGGACCCGGCCGTCGCGCGGGTCGATGGCCACGAGCGCCGCCGTCGGCCCCCTGGGTTCCGTCAGCCACCTGTCGATCGCCTCGCCGGCGAGCTTC
>JAICGP010000266.1 GCA_025923055.1 Thermoleophilia bacterium | reverse complement strand
TGGAGCTCGTGGCGGAGTCGGGGCTCCTCGCCTCGCTGGAGATCGTCGAGGTGAACCCGATCCTCGACCGCGGCAACGAGACCGCGGCGCTCGGAGTCGAGCTCGTCGCGAGCGCCTTCGGTGCGCGCATCCTCTGACTACCGCAGGAAGCGCTCGACCGCGGCGGCCGTCTCGTCGAAGGCGTCCCAGAGCGGGATGTGCCCACCCGGGACGAGGGCGACCTCCAGCAGGTCCCCTAGCGCGGCGCGGTAGCGCTCCAGCTCGCCGGCCGAGACGAGCTTCGAGTGGGACGCGATCACGAGCAGCGTCGGGACGCGAACCGCCTCGAACGGCGGCGGGTCGTCGGCCATCTCCTGGTAGGCGGCCGCGACCGCCTCGGGCGAGTACCGGTAGCGCAGGCGGCCGTCCGGCGACTCGACGAGGTGCTCGCGCACCTCCTCCTCGAGGAGCTCGCGAGGCGTGTGCGCGAGCCAGCCGAGACCCGTTCCCGCCAGGCGCTCCTCGATCGCCTCCTCGACCGTCGCGAACGACTGCTCGTGCAGCTCCTCCTGGGCGCGGGCGTAGGCGATGTCACGCGGCACGGCGATGGCGGGGTCGAGGAGGACGGCCCGCTCCACGAGCGCCGGCCGGCGGGCGGTGAGCTCCATGACGAGGCGGCCGCCGAAGCTGTGCCCGATCCAGGTCGCGGGCGCGGCCGCGGTCTCGACCAGGTCGCCGACGTGGGCGTCGATCGTCCAGGGAGGCTCCCAGCTCGAGCGTCCGTGTCCGCGCAGGTCGAAGGCGCGCACCCGGAAGCGGCCGGCGAGGCGCTCCGCCAGGCGGCGGAAGCGGAGCGCGTGGGCGTTGACGCCGTGGAGGCAGACGACGGGCGGGGCGCCCTCCGGCCCCCAGGTGTGCTCGTGGAGGCGCACTAGAGCTTGCCCTCGAGCGCGTCGACGAGCGGCGGCAGAGTCTCGCGCCAGTCGCCCACCACGCCGACGTCGGCATGCTCGAAGATCGGCGCCCGCCCGTTCGAGTTCAAGGCGGCGATCACCCCGGCCTTCACGGAGCCGACCGAGTGCTCGAAGGCTCCGCGGACGCCGACCTCGAGCAGCAGGCGGGGCGCGATCGCCCGTCCGGTGAGGCCGATCTGACGGTTCTTCGGGAGCCAGCCGGCGTCGGCGACGTCCCGGCTCGCGGCGACGGCCGCGCCGAGACGGGCGGCGAGCGCCTCGGCCTCGGCGACCCCCTGCGGTCCGCCCACCCCCTTGCCGATGCAGAGGCAGACGCGGGCGGCGTCGAGCTCGTAGCCCGCCGTGTCGGGCCGGTGCTCGCGCTCGACGAGGGTGAACCGCGACCCGCGCTCGACGTCGAGGCTCGAGATCTCCGCAGTGGCCCCGTCGCGCGGCTCGACCGGCGGGAACATCCCCGGCCGGACGGTGGCGAGCTGGGGCGTGGTCGCGCCCATGATCACGGAGACGATGTTGCCGCCGTAGGCAGGCTTGTACTGGATCAGGCGCCCCGCCTTGTCGATGCCGAGGTCGACGCAGTCGCCCGTCATGCCGAGCTCGAGCTCCCCCGCGGCGCGCGGGCCGTAGTCCCGGCCGGAGACCGTGGACGGGATGAGGAGGACGTGCGGGGCGACCTGCTCCACGAACGTCCGCAGCGCCCGCGCGTAGACGTCGGGAAGGTAGTCGTCGGGAACGGGCAGCACGACGATGCGCTCGGCGCCCCACCCGGCGAGGTCGCGGTCGCCGTCCTGGTCGCCCATGACGACCGCGCAGTTCAGCCCGCCGAGCTTGCCGGCGAGCTCGCGGCCCTTGCCGAGCAGCTCCAGCGAGACGCGTCTCGGACGGCCCTCGACCAGCTCCACGACCGACCAGCAGTCGTAGGAGGCGCCCGGCTTCTCGCCGAGGCGCTCGGGCTTCTCCCACGGTGAGGTCTCCGGCCCGCCGGCCTCCGCCAGGAGGGCGAGGATGCGCTCGGCCGCCTCTGCCGGCGTCGCGACGACCTCCCCGCCGCGCTCGGGGGTGACGTCCCTCACAGCGAGGACGCGCGTCGGCGAGCCGGTCTGCCCGAAGCGCGTCTCGTACTCCTGCACGTCGTCTACGAGGTCGGTCGCCTCCCAGACGGCGATGCGCCCGTCGGCGGGCGTCGTCTCGACGTCCCGCTTCGCCGGCCAGACGCCCTCGTTGATGGACTCGGCGACCGAGACGAGCGCGGGCAGGTCGACCTCGTAGGTGTCGTAGCCCTCGTCGGTCTCGCGGCGCGCCCGCACGCGCCCGTCGACGAGCACGAGCCGGTCGACGCTCGTCAGCTGCGGCCAGCCGAGGAAGGCGGCCGTCTCGGCGGGAACCTGCCAGGTCTCGGAGTCGACGGTCTTGCGCCCGCAGAGGACGAGGTCGGCGCCCTCCTTCCGCAGAGCGAAGCCGAGCGTTCGCGAGGTGCCGAGCGTGTCGGCGACGGCGAACACACGGTCGCTCAGGTGCACCGCCCGGTCGGCCCCCATCGCGAGCGTCGTCCGCAGGGCCTCCTCGGCCTGGGGCGGGCCCATCGTCATCGTGACCACCTCGCCGCCGTGCTCGTCGCGGAGACGGACGGCCTCGGTCACGGCGTAGACGTCGAACTCGTTCAGCTCGAGCGGCACGCCCTCGCGGACGAGCCGCCGCGTCTCCGGGTCGAGCTTCACGTGGCTCGGGTTCGGAACCTGCTTGACGAGGACGACGATTTTCACCGCGCCGGAATCTAGCTGAGGCCCCCTGGCCCTCCGGCCACGTCCGGTGCCTGGCACCGGCCCTGGCCGCTCAGGACGGCTCGGCGGACGGGTCGTAGTACGTCCGGCCGCGGAGCTCCTCGGGCAGGTGGTCGACGTCGTAGCCGGCCGGGTCGTCCGGCGGGTAGACGTAGCCCTCCCCGTGGCCCAGCTTGCGCGCGCCGCGGTAGTGCGTGTCCCGCAGCGCCTTCGGCGGGCGGATGGCGCCGTGCTCGCGCACGTCCCGCGCGGCCGCGCCGAGCGCGGTGATGACCGCGTTCGACTTCGGCGCGCGCGCCAGGTAGATGGTGGCGTGCGCGAGGTTGAGGCGTGCCTCGGGGAGCCCGACGTGCTCGACGGCGTGGGC
>JAICGP010000265.1 GCA_025923055.1 Thermoleophilia bacterium | reverse complement strand
GGCGAGACGACGGTCGTCGTCGAGCGCGAGCGCCTCGCCGACGCGGCACGCCATCTGCGCGACGAGGCCGGCTTCAACTTCCTCTCCGACATCTCGCCGGCCGACTACCTCGGGTGGGAGCGACCGCGGGTCGCCGGGTACTGGGGCGACGGGCGCGGCCGCGACATCAACAGCCCCGGCTCGTGGGGGCTCCAGTCCCAGCCGGAGCCGAAGCCGAAGCGCTTCTCCGTCTCCTACCACCTGCTCCGGATCGAGTCGGGCGCCCGCGAGGCGGCCCGGCTCCGCCTGCAGGTCTGGTGCGACGACGGCGAGCCGGTGCCGAGCGTGGTCGGGGTCTGGCCGACCGCCGACTGGCACGAGCGCGAGGCCTGGGACATGATGGGCATCGCGGTCGACGGCCATCCGAACCTCACCAGGATCCTCATGGAGGACGACTGGGAGGGCCACCCGTTGCGGAAGGACTACCCGCTCGGCGGCGAGCCGGTGCGGTTCTCGGACGCCGAGTAGAGCTGATGGCCGTCGCCGAGCCGAGGAGCGCGATCTACGAGGGCACGAGGATCCCGTCCCCGACCCCGACCGTCCTCGAGGTCGACCCGGCCCTCCGCGAGCAGGGCGACATCCTCGAGGTCAACTTCGGCCCCAACCACCCCTCGACGCACGGCGTCCTTCGCCTCGTCGTCGAGCTGAACGGCGAGACGGTCGTGGGCATCCGGGCGGTGATCGGCTACCTCCACACCGGCTTCGAGAAGAACATGGAGGCGAAGACCTGGTGGAAGGCGATCACGTACCCCGAGCGGATCGACTACGTCTCCTTCCAGAACAACGAGCTCGTCTTCGTGCTCGCGATCGAGAAGCTGCTCGGCATCGAGGCGCCCCCGAAGGCGCGGTGGATGCGCATGCTCCTCTGCGAGCTGAACCGCATCCACTCGCACCTCGTCTGGCTCGGCACGGCGGCGCTCGAGCTCGGCGCGATGTCGATGTTCTGGTACTGCTTCCGGGAGCGCGACGCCATCCTCGACCTCTTCGAGCTCGTGGGGGGGGTGCGCATGCACACGCGCTACTTCCAGGCGGGCGGCCTCGCCGAGGACGTGCCGAGCGGCTTCGACGCCGAGTGCCGTGCCTTCGCCGACACGATGCAGAAGCGCGTGGACGAGTACGAGGCGCTCCTCACCGGCCAGGCGATCTGGCTCGAGCGGACGAAGGGCGTCGGGCTCCTCTCCGCGGCGGACGCGATCGCGCTCGGACAGTCGGGACCCGTCCTGCGCGCGTCGGGCGTCGACTGGGACCTGCGCAAGACCCAGCCCTACCTTCCCTACGACGAGGTCGACTTCGAGGTGCCCGTCTACCCGAACGGGGACGTCTACGACCGCTACCGCGTGCACATGGACGAGATGCGGCAGTCGACCCGCATCGTCCAGCAGGCGCTCGACGGCATGCCGGAGGGGCCGTGGATCGTCGACGACCGCAAGATCGTCCTGCCGCCGCGCCACGAGCTGCACACGTCCATGGAGAGCCTCATCCACCACTTCAAGCTCGTCACGGAGGGGTACCGCGTGCCGGCGGGGGAGGTCTACGTCGCGGTCGAGTCGCCGCGCGGCGAGCTCGGCTGCTACCTCGTCTCCGACGGCGGGCCGAAGCCCTGGCGGGTGAAGTTCCGCGCGCCGTCGTTCGTGGCCCTCGAGGCGACGGCGACCTGCATGAGCGACGCGCTCGTCGCCGACCTGATCGCCATCGTCGGCTCGCTCGACACGGTCATGGGAGAGGTCGACCGGTGACCGCCGCCCCTGCGACGCTCTACGACCGCATCCGCGCCGCCGCGGCCGAGTACCCGGAGCGCCGCTCGGCGATCCTGCCGGCGCTCCGGCTCGCCCAGGCCGAGCACGGGGGCTGGCTCCCGCCCGAGGCCTTCCGCGAGGTGGCGGAGGCGCTCGAGGTGACGCCGGCGTACTGCCACGCGGTCGCGAGCTTCTACGACATGTTCCACCTCCAGCCGGTCGGACGCCACATGGTCGAGGTCTGCACGAACGTCTCCTGCGCCCTCGTCGGCGCCCAGCAGGTCCTCGAGGCTTTCGAGCGCGAGCTCGGCGTCCACGCGGGCGAGACGACGGCGGACGGTGAGGTGACGCTGCGCACCGTCGAGTGCTACGGGGGCTGCGGCTGGGGCACGGTCGTCGCCGTCGACCACCGCTACCGCGAGCCGGTGCGCCCCGAGGACGTGCCCGGCATCGTCAGGGAGCTTCGCCGTGGGGCTTAGGGCGCTCCTCCTCGAGCACGCCGACGAGCGCGACCTCACGCAGCTCGCCGAGTACGAGGCCGTCGGAGGCTACGCGTCCCTGCGCAAGGCGCTCGGCCTGGAGCGCCAGGCGGTCCTCGACGAGCTGCTCGCCGCCAACGTCCGCGGGCGCGGAGGGGCAGGCTTCCCGATGGGTCGGAAGGCGAGCTTCCTTCCGAAGCCGGACGAGACGACGAAGCCGATCTACCTCGTCGTGAACGCCGACGAGTCGGAGCCCGGCACGTTCAAGGACCGCGAGCTGATGCTGCGCGTGCCGCACACCTTCGTCGAGGGCATCGTGATCGCGAGCTACACGATCGGCGCCGCGCAGGCGTTCGTCTACGTGCGGGGCGAGTACCTGACCGAGTACGAGGTGCTCGTCGCCGCGCTCGAGGAGGCGCGGGCGGCGGGCTACGTCGGGCCGGACGTGCTCGGCACCGGGTGGGGCCTCACGATCGTCGTGCACCGCGGCGCCGGTGCATACATCTGCGGCGAGGAGACGGGCCTGCTCGAGTCGCTCGAGGGCAGCCGCGGCCAGCCGCGCACGAAGCCGCCCTTCCCGGCCGTCTCCGGCCTCTACGCCTCGCCGACGTTGATCAACAACGTCGAGACGCTCGCCACGGTCCCGAAGATCGTGGAGATGGGCGGCGAGGCGTACGCGCGAATCGGGGTCGAGAACTCCGCCGGGACTCGCGTCTTCTCCCTGTCGGGCAACGTCGTGCGCGGCGGGAACTACGAGCTCGAGCTGGGGACGACGCTCCGCGAGCTCATCTACGACATCGGCGGCGGCATCCCGGACGGCCGCGAGCTGAAGGCGATCATCCCGGGCGGC
>JAICGP010000264.1 GCA_025923055.1 Thermoleophilia bacterium | reverse complement strand
GAGCGCTACCGGCTCCTGCACGGCTTCGTCGCCTCGCTCGGGGCCGTCCCCTTGGCCATCGACCCGGTCGCGCACGACCGGCTCATGGCCCTGACGAGCCACCTGCCGCACGCGCTCGCAAACGTCGTCCTGAACCACGCCGGCTCGGTGCGCGTCGACGGGCACGAGCCGCTCGGCGCCGCCGGCGGCTCGCTTCGGGACATGACCCGCGTCGCGGGCGCGAACCCACGGATCTGGATCGACATCTTCCTCGACAACGCCGGCGAGCTGCGCGCCGCGCTCGGCGAGCACCGCCGCCGCATCGAGGAGCTCGAGCGGGCCCTCGAGTCGCGGGACGCCGGCTGGCTGGCGCGCTGGATCGGCGAGGCCGGCGGCAACCGGCGCCGCCTCCTCGCCGAGGCCTACGACGACCCGGGCGCGCTCCAGCGCGTCCGCGTCCACGTGCCCGACCGGCCGGGCGTGCTGTCGGGGATCACGCAGGCGCTCGGCGCCGAGAAGATCAACATCGAGGACTTCGAGCTCGACCACCTCTCGCCGGAGCGCGGCGGGACGCTCAACGTCCTAGTCGCCGGGGAGGACGCGGCGCGCCGCGCGGCCGAGCTCCTCGAGGCGCAGGGGTACGGGGTCGTCGTCTCGCCCGCCTTCGAGGACTAGTGCCCCTCCAGGCAATGCCCGCCCCGCTTCTGCCCCGCGATCACGCGGCGCCGAAGCCCACCCTCGCCCTCACCAAGCCTTCCTCAGCCTTGGCTTCGGTCGAGTGCGAACTCCGGCTTGGTGCTCGCGACGCAGAAGCGGGGCAGCATCACCTGAAGGGACACTAGGCGCATGCGGATCGAGCCCGCGACGGCGCTGCGCGGCGACCTCGCCGTCCCGGGTGACAAGTCCATCTCGCACCGGGCGCTGCTCCTCGCCGCCCTCGCGGACGGCGACAGCGAGATCCTCGGCTTCGGCGCCTCGGAGGACACGCTCTCGACGGCGGCGGCCGTGCGCGCGCTCGGAGCGGAGGTCGTGGTCGAGGGCGACCGCGTCGGCGTCGGCGGCGTCGGCCTGCGTGGGCTCCGCGAGCCGGCCGGGCCGCTCGACTGCGGGAACGCTGGCACGCTCATGCGCCTGCTCCCGGGGCTCCTGGCCGGCCAGGCCGGGCGGTTCGAGCTGACGGGAGACGAATCGCTCTCGCGGCGGCCGATGGAGCGCATCGCGGAGCCGCTGCGGGCGCTCGGAGCGCGCGTCGAGACGACGGACGGGCACGGGCCGCTCGTCGTCGAGGGCGGCCGCCCGCTGCGGCCGATCCGCTGGGAGCTGCCGGTCGCGAGCGCGCAGGTGAAGTCGTGCATCCTGCTGGCCGGGCTCTACGCGGACGGAGGGCCGACGACCGCCGTCGAGCCGTACCCGAGCCGCGACCACACGGAGCGCCTGCTCGAGACGGCCGGCGCCCGGGTGCGGAGGAAACCGCGCGAGGCGTCCGTCTGGCCGGCCGAGCGGCTGCGGCCGCTGCGGCTGGAGGTGCCCGGGGACTTCTCGTCGGCGGCGCCGTTCCTGCTCGCCGCGACGCTCCTCCCGGGCTCGGAGCTCCGGCTCCACGGCGTGGGGATCAACCCGACGCGCACGGGATTCCTCGCCGTGCTGGAGCGGATGGGGGCGCGCGTGGCGCACTTCAACCGGCGCGTCGTCGGCGGCGAGCCGGTCGCCGACCTCGAGGTGCAGGCCGCGGAGCTCGTCGCGACCGAGGTGCGGCCCGAGGAGGTTCCGGCGCTCCTTGACGAGCTGCCGCTCTTCGCCCTTGCGGCGGCGGGCGCGCGCGGCGAGAGCGTCGTCACGGGCGCGCAGGAGCTGCGCGTGAAGGAGTCGGACCGCCTCGAGACGGTGAAAGATGCGCTCCGGCCACTGGGCGTGCGCATCGAGACGCGGCATGATGGCCTCCGGGTTCGTGGGGTGCCCTCCCGCCCTAAGGGTGGGGGCGTGGTGGATGCCGCCGGCGACCACCGGATCGCCATGCTCGGGGCGGTCGCCGGGCTCGTCTCGCGCGAGGGCGTCGAGCTCAGGGACGCCGAGAGCGCCGCTGTAAGCTTCCCCGACTTCTTCGCCATGCTGGACTCCCTCGCGCTCCGATGACCCGATGGCGGCGCCCGTGATCGTCGCCATCGACGGCCCCGCCGGCTCCGGGAAGAGCACCGTCGCCCGCGGCCTCGCTGCGCGGCTCGGCTTCGGCTACCTCGACACCGGCGCCATGTACCGGGCGCTCACCTGGCTCGCGCTCGAGGCGGGGGCCGACCTGGAGGACGAGGACACGCTCGCCGTGCTCGCGCGCGAGCACGCGATCCGCTTCGAGGGCGACCGGGTGCTGGCCGGAGGGGCCGACGTCACCGACGAGATCCGCTCGCCGCGGATCGACCGTGTCGTCTCGACCGTCGCGCGCCATCCGGCCGTGCGGGAGGTCATGCGGGATCGCCAGCGCGAGCTCGCCGACGTCGGCGACGTCGTCATCGAGGGCCGCGACATCGGCACGGTCGTCTGCCCCGAGGCCGAGGTGAAGGTCTACCTCGTCGCCGATCCGGCTGAGCGCGCGCGCCGCCGCCTCGCCGAGCGGCCGGAGATCGGTCCCGAGGCGCTCGCCACCGATCTCCGCCTGCGCGACCAGCGTGACGCCGTGCAGATGCAGCCCGCGCCGGACGCCGAGACGGTCGACACGACCGAGCTGAGCGTCGACGACGTGCTCGACCGGATCGAGCGGCTCGTGGAGGCGCGGGCGCGCGCATGAAGCCAGTCGACCTCACTTACTGGACGGTCGGCAAGGGCCTGTTCGCGTCCATCACCCGCGCCCTCGTCCCGCTGAAGACCTACGGCAAGGAGCGCATCCCACGCGAGGGCGGCTGCGTGCTCGCCATGAATCACTTCTCCTACGTCGATCCGCCCGCCTTCGGCACGGTCTGTCCGCGGCGCATCGTCTTCGTGGCGAAGAGCGAACTCTTCGACACGCCCGGCCTCGCGCAGCTGATCGGCCTGCACGGCACGATGGCGATCCGGCGCGGCGAGAACGATCGGGACGCCCTCAGGCGGATGCGCGAGGCGGTGCGGGACAACGAGTTGCTCGGCCTCTTCATCGAG
>JAICGP010000263.1 GCA_025923055.1 Thermoleophilia bacterium | reverse complement strand
GTCGTCCATCGTGAAGCGCTCGCGGTCGTAGGCGAGCGAGGCACCGAGGCGGCGGTACTGGGCCATGATCGTGCGACCGGTCTCCTCGAGATGCCGCCAGACGCGCTCGACGAAGGCCTCGCGCCCGACCTCCTTGCGCGACGTCCCCTCGCGGAGGAGCTGCCTCTCGACGACGTTCTGCGTCGAGATGCCGGCGTGGTCGTAGCCGGGCTGCCAGAGCGTGTCGAAGCCGCGCATGCGGTGCCAGCGCACGAGCGCGTCCTGGAGCGCCCCGTTCAGGGCGTGGCCCATGTGCAGCGCGCCGGTGACGTTCGGGGGCGGGACGCAGATGACGAAGGTGTCGTCGCGCCGGCGGCCGGCGCCGGCTCGGTAGAGGCCCTCCTCCTCCCACGTCCGCTGCCAGCGCGGCTCGACCTCGTCCGGACGGTAGGTCGGCTCCATGCGCCAGATTCTACGAAGCGGCTCCCGCGCTCAGACGGCGTCCGGCTCGCCGAGCTCGCGGCCGATCGCCGCGAGGAGCTCGTCGTAGTCGAACGGCTTCTGGAAGAGCGCCGCGGCGCCTGCCTCGAGGAGCTCCGCCCGCTCGAGCGAGAGGTCGCGCGCGCTGACGACGATGACCGGGATGCCCTCGAGCGCCGGCATCGCCCGCAGGCGCTGCATGACGACCTTGCCGTCGCCGGCGGGGAGCCCCAGATCGAGCAGGATGACGTCCGGCTCCTCCTTGCGCGCCATGTTGACGGCCGCGATGGCGTCCCCGGCGAACGCCGCCTCGTAGCCCTCGTGCCGCAGGCGGTGACCGAGGAGACGACGGATGTCCTGGTCGTCGTCGACGATGAGGATCTTGGCCTTCGCCATCTCCGTCGTGCAGACTTCTAGCATGGCCGGAGGCCTCAACAGGTGAGCCAGGTCGTCCAGGACCCGCTCGAGGCGGGTCGCCAGGCGCTCCGGCGCCGCGAGTGGGCCGAGGGCTACGAGCTGCTCAAGGGGGCGGACGAGTCCATGGACCTCGAGCCCGAGGACCTCATGCTTCTCGGAGAGGCGGCCATGTGGATCGGACAGATGGACGCCGTCGCGGCGTACTTCGAGCGGGCGTACCGCGCCCACCTGGCCGCGGGGAACACGCTCAGGGCCGCCTTCGTCGCGACCTGGATCGCCCACAACGAGAGGAACAACCTCCAGATGTCCGTCGCGGACGGGTGGATGAGTCGCGCGAAGCGCCTGCTCGACCTCGAGGACGAGGCTGCGGAGCACGGCTACTGGGCGCTCCAGAAGAGCCTCGACGCGCTCAACGAGGGCGACCTCTCCGAGGCGCTCGCGCTCGCGCGAAAGGCCGAGGAGCTGGGCCGGCGGTTCGGCGACCGCAACCTGGAGATCCGAGGCCTCCAGCGCCAGGGCAGCGTGCTCATCGCCCAGGGCGAGGCGGCCGAGGGAAGGCTCCTCCTGAACGAGGCGAGCACCGCCGCGCTCGCGGGCGAGCTCGACCCGTTCTCCACGCTCACGGTCTACTGCAACACGATCGGTGCCTGCCGGGACGTCGCCGACTTCGAGCGGGCCGGCGAGTGGACCGAGCGCGCCTTCGACTTCTGCGACGCGAACTCTGCGGTCGCCTTCCCAGGCATGTGCCGGGTGAACCACGCCGAGGTGATGAAGTTCAAGGGGCGGTTCACGGAGGCCCAGGAGCTGGCCGACCGGGCCGGGCGGGAGCTGCGCGGCTGGCTCCCCCGCGTGGCCGGCGCCGCGTTGTACGAGCTGGGCGAGGTCAGGCTCAGGCTCGGCGAGCTCGCGCAGGCCGAGCAGGCCTTCCGCGAGGCCGACGAGTTCGGCCGTACGCCCGAGCCCGGGCTCTCGCTGCTCCGCCTCGCGCAGGGCAACGTGAAGGGAGCGCTCGCGTCCATCCGGAGGGCCGCCCGCGACAAGTCGCCGACCCTGCCCGCCCAGGCCCGGCTCCTGCCGGCAGCGGTCGACGTCGCTGTCGCGGCCGGCGAGCCGGACGAGGCGGCCGGCTACGCCGAGCGCCTCCAGTCGATCGCCGAGGCGTTCGACACCTCGGCCCTGAAGGCCTCGGCGGCCTTCGCACGCGGCCGGGTCGCGCTCGCGCGCGGGGACGCGGACTCGGCCTACGAGGACTTCCGGCAGGCGCGCGTGACCTGGGACGCGACCGCGGCCAACTACGACGTCGCGCGCGCGCGCGAGCAGCTGGGCGTCGCCCTGCGGGAGATGGGCGACGAGGACGCGGCCATCTGGGAGCTCCAGGCCGCGGCGGTGCGCTTCGAGCGGCTCGGGGCCGTGCGCGACGCCGAGCGCGTCGGCGACCTCCTCATGCGCGACCTGAGCACGGAGGTCATGAAGACCTTCCTCTTCACGGACATCGTCGGGTCGACTGAGCTCGCGAGCGCCGTCGCCTCCGACCGCCACTGGGTCAACCTGCTGCGCCGCCACGACGACGCGCTCCGGGCGATCTTCATCGACTTCAAGGGACAGGTCGTCGACCACACCGGCGACGGCTTCTTCGCCGCCTTCGAGGAGGCCCGGGACGCGATCGGCGCGGCGATCGCCATCCAGCAGGCGGTCGACCAGGACTTCGAGTTCGACATCCGGATCGGCGTCCACGCGGACGGGGCGCTCCAGACGAGGGAGAACTACCACGGCAAGGGCGTGCACGCCGCCGCGCGGATCGGCGCGGCGGCCGCCGGGCGGGAGATCCTCGCGAGCCACGCGACCCTCGAGGGCCTCCCGCATGTCGCGGCGACCAACCACCGTACGATCGAGCTGAAGGGCTTCAAGGAGCCGGTCGACGTCTGCTCGGTCGCCTGGGAGCAGGCGTAGCCGGAGCGACCGCCGGGCGGGCCGGGCAGCTCAGACGGCGGCGAGCGGGAGGCGGCGCTCCTCGGGGATCTGCGTCGCGACGAGCCCGGCCAGCCGTCCGTATCGCGACTGGAGCTTCCGGCGCAGGCGGCGGGACGCGGTCAGCCATGCGAGGCGCGCCCCGGCGTCCCGGCGAACGCGCGTCACCACCCGGGTGCCGTCCTCTCCCGACTCGAGGGCGGTCGTCAGGACGGCGCGCACGCCGCCCGGGAGCGAGACCCGCTCGGTGACGTAGTCGAACGGCCGCCAGTCGAGGATCTCCTCGTAGATCCGCGCCC
>JAICGP010000262.1 GCA_025923055.1 Thermoleophilia bacterium | reverse complement strand
TCGGGCGCATCGGCGTGAAGGTCTGGATCAACAAGGGCGAGATCATGCCCGAGGGCTTCGAGACCGACCGCGCCGCCGGCCGGCTGGGCGAGCAGGACCAGGCCCGCCGCAAGGGCGGCCGCCGCGACGGTCTCGGCGCGGCCCGCGAGGGTGGACGCCGCGGCGGCGACCGCGAGGGCCTCGGCCCCGTGGGCCGGCCGAGGCGTGGGCAGCGGCGTCGCTCCGGCGCCGGCCGCGAGGGCCAGCAGCAGGCGCCCGAGCAGCAGCCGCAGGCGCCCGAGCAGCAGCCGCAGGGCCAGCAGCCACCCGCCGAGGCGGCACCGGAGCCGGCTCCCGAGCCTCAGCCGGCCCCCGAGCCTCAGGCCGAGCCGGCCGCCGAGGCCGCTCCTCCGCCGGAGGAGCAGGGAGGTGAGTCCTGATGCTGATGCCGCGGAAGTCGAAGTTCCGCAAGCAGCACCGCGGCCGGCGCCGCGGCACCGCGAAGGGCCAGCAGCAAGTGCAGTTCGGCGACTTCGGCCTCAAGGCGCTCGACGCCGGCTGGGTCACGAACCGCCAGATCGAGGCGGCCCGGATCGCCATGACGCGCCACATCAAGCGCGGCGGCAAGGTGTGGATCAACGTCTTCCCGGACAAGCCGGTGACGCAGAAGCCCGCCGAGACCCGCATGGGGTCAGGGAAGGGCTCGCCCGAGCACTGGGTGGCCGTCGTGAAGCCGGGGCGCGTCATGTTCGAGCTGGCCGGCGTCCCGGAGCCGCTCGCCAAGGACGCCATGCGCCTGGCCGGCATGAAGCTGCCCGTGAAGACGAAGTTCGTAAAGAGGGAGGCTGATCTCTTTGAGGGCTAGGGAGCTGCGAGACCTGTCGGACGAGGAGCTCGCGAAGCGTCTCGGGGACAGCCGGGAGAACCTCTTCAACCTCCGCTTCCAGATGGCTACCGGTGCGCTCGACAACACGGCGCGCCTGAAGCTCGCGAAGCGCGACATCGCCCGGATCCTGACGATCCAGGCGGAACGGAAGTACTCGCTGGAGAGAAGGTAATGGGAAGGCCGAGAAAGAAGGACGAGGAACAGCAGGAGCAGGTCGAGGCGACCCCGGCCGAGGAGCCGGAGGCGACGGGCGCCCCTGCCGAGGAGGAGGCTCCCGCCGGGGAGCCGACCGCCGAGGAGGCCTCCGCCGAGGCGGAGGAGCCCGCGCCCGAGCCGGTCGCCGAGGAGGAGCAGCAGCCCGCGGAGGCCGAGGCACCCACCGAGGAGCCCGCGGCGGAGGCGGAGCCTGCGCCCGAGGAGGGGCCCGCCGAGGCGCCCGCCGCCGAGGCGACCGAGCCGGCGGCGGAGGAGCCCGCCGCCGAGGAAGCCGAGCCCGCCGTCGCGGCAACGGCACCGGCACCGGCTGCGCCGCCGGAGCCGAAGAAGAAGCGCAAGCGCCTTCCGCGCGCCGAGCGCCGGCAGCGCACGAAGCCGAAGCGGGAGAAGCCGGCGAAGCGGAAGCCGCTCGTCCGGGCGCCGAAGCCGGACCGGGCGCGCGGGCAGCGCAAGGAACGTCGCGGGATCGTCGTCTCGGCGGCGATGGACAAGACCATCGTCGTCCGCGTCGACAGCGTGAAGCCGCATCCGGTCTACAAGAAGATCGTGCGCCGCTCCATGAAGCTCCACGCGCACGACGAGGGCAACACCGCGAAGATCGGCGACGTCGTGCGCGTCGTCGAGACGCGGCCGCTCTCGAAGACGAAGACCTGGCGCCTCGCGGAGATCGTGGAGGCCGCCAAGTGATCCAGCAGGAGTCCCGTCTCCGCGTCGCCGACAACACCGGCGCACGCGAGCTCCTGTGCATCCGCGTGGTGGGCGGCTCGCACCGCCGCTACGCGCGCGTGGGCGACGTCATCGTCGGGACCGTGAAGACCGCCACCCCGCAGGGGACGATCAAGAAGGGCGAGGTCGTCAAGGCGGTCGTCGTCCGGACGAAGAAGCCGTTCGGGCGCAACGACGGCACGTCGATCGCGTTCGACGAGAACGCGGCGGTGATCATCGACGCGCAGATGAACCCGCGCGGCACGCGCATCTTCGGGCCGGTCGCGCGCGAGCTGCGCGAGCGCAACTTCATGAAGATCGTCTCGCTCGCCCCGGAGGTGTTGTGACATGGCGCAGGCGATGAAAGTGCGGAAGGGCGACGTCGTCCAGGTGCTGTCCGGCAAGGACAGGGGCAAGCAGGGCCGGATCATCGAGGCGGACCCGAAGAGGAGGCGCGTCATCGTCGAGAACCTGAACGTCGTCAAGCGGCACCGGCGGCCGCGTCCGATGCGCGACTCGAGCCGGATGGGGCAGACCCAGATCCAGCCGGGCGGCGTCTTCGACATCTCGGCGCCGATCGAGGTGTCGAACGTGATGGTCGTGTGTCCGACGTGCAACCGGGCCACCCGGGTCGGCTACGAGTTCCGCGACTCGAAGGACGGCCGCGTCAAGGTGCGCGTCTGCAAGCGCGTCGACTGCGGGGAGGTGCTCGACCGCTGATGGCGACCGCGACGAGAACCGACTACGCGCCCCGCCTCAAGGAGCGCTACGAGGGCGAGGTCCGCCAGGCGCTCAAGGACCAGTTCGGGTTCAGCTCGATCATGCAGACGCCCCGCATCGAGAAGATCACGGTCAACATGGGCGTCGGCGAGGCGAAGACGAACGCCCGCGCGCTCGACAAGGCCGTCGAGGAGCTGACGACGATCACGGGCCAGCGTGCCCAGATCACGCGCGCGAGGAGGTCGATCGCCGGCTTCAAGATCCGCGAGGGCATGCCGATCGGCGCCAAGGCGACGCTGCGCGGCGTGCGGATGTACGAGTTCCTCGATCGCCTCGTCTCGATCGCCCTCCCGCGCATCCGCGACTTCCGCGGCCTCTCGCCGGCGAGCTTCGACGGCCGCGGCAACTACTCGATCGGCGTGCGCGAGCAGATCATCTTCCCGGAGATCAACTACGACGACGTGGAGACCGTCCGCGGGCTCGACGTCGTCATCACCACGAGCGCGGAGACGGACGAGGAGGGGCTGGCGCTCCTGCGCGGGCTCGGCCTTCCGTTCCGCGACCAGGACTGAGCTGGAGTAGGAGGAGCATGGCGAAGAAGAGCCTGATCGCGAAGGCAGCCCGGCCGCCGAAGTACCGGTCGCGGGCCTACAGCCGTTGCAACCGCTGCGGGCGCCCGCGCGC
>JAICGP010000261.1 GCA_025923055.1 Thermoleophilia bacterium | reverse complement strand
TGGAGACGATTCCTGCCCGAAAGTGTTTGCGACCTGCCGCTACTCGCGCTCGGCCGCGCGGACGGCCCGCTCGATCGCGCCGAGCGTCGTCTCGACGCGCTCCTCGATCTCGGCCTCGAACGCGGAGATGCGCTCCTCGGCAGAGGCGAGCGCGGCGTCGAGCCGCTCGGAGACGGTGCGCAGGCGCTCGGCCGAGACCTCGCCCTGTGCCTCGGCGGCGCGCGCGACGTCGCGGACGCGGCGCTCCATGCGGTCGGCCGTCACGCGGCCGAGGTCGGCGATCCGGTCGGAGATCTCCTTCTCCGCCTGGCGCACGAAGTTCTCGATCGACCGCTCGAGCTCGCGGGAGAGGCGCTCGGCGGACTTCTCGCGGGACTCCTTGATCTGGGCGTCGAAGCGGCGCTCGGCGCCCTCGGAGAGGCGTGAGGACGCCCGCTCCAGGGATCGCTCGAGCTGGGCCAGCTCGCGCCGCTCCGTCTCGGCGACACCCGCGGCGAGGCGCGCCCGCGCCTCCGCCTCCTCGCGCTCGAGCTGGTCTCGGAGGCTCCGCTCTCGCTCGCGCAGGCGGTCGCTCACCTCCCGCAGGGCGCGCCGGCGCTCGGCCGCGTGCGTCTCGAGCTCCGAACGTCCCTCCTCGACGAGCTCGGCGACGAGGCGCTGGAAGTCGGCGCGCAGCTGCGCGAGCGCCCGCGTCTGCTCCTCGGTCGCGCCGGCGAGTCGCTCCGCGTCGGCGCGCAGGCGCGCGTCGTAGGAGGCCAGCGCCTCCTTCTGGCGCTGCCCGAGCTGCGCGAGCTGCGTCTCGAGCTCCCGCTGCCCGCGGTCGAGGTCGGCCGCCCACGCGCGCAGGCGGCTCTCGAGGCGCTCCTGGGCGCTCGCCACAGTCCCCGCGAGCTCGACGCGGGCGCTCTCGGCCTGACGCGCGACGCTGTCGCGGCGCTCCTCCGCGAGCTGCCGCTCCTGCTCGCCGAGGACGTAGCCCGCATTGGCGCGCTCGCGGGCGAGGATCCGGTCGAGCTCCGCGCGGCGTTCCTCCGCGTGCCGCTCCAGGTGTTCGTCGAGCTGCCGGCGGGCGCGGTCGCCGACGCGCTCGAGGTCGCGAACCCGCGCCAGGCTCCGGGTGAGGACCCACAGCGCCGTCTGGGCGAGCGCCGCGACGAGAAGCCCGCCCGCCGTCACGATGAGGAGCTCCTCCTCGGCCGAGCCCTCCGCCACCTCGATCCCGGCCACGACGGCAGCGGCCAGGCCGGCCACGGCGAGCGCGACCGCGCTCGCGAGCAGGAGCCGGGAGGGCACGCGGGCGAAGGCGACGGCGGCGAGGGAGGCGGCGACGATCGCGAAGGCCGCTGCGAACGCGATCTCGAGCAGGGTGGCCATGGGGCAATCCTAGGTCGCGAACGCGTTCGAGGCGATCCTCGAGCCGCTCTCCCGGAGCCGCTCGAAGCGGCGCAGCGCTCTCACGGCGATCCGGCCCGCGAGGACGTCCGAGGCCGTTGCGACGCCGTTCACGTTCCACGTCAGGACGGCGACGGCGTACGCCCCGCCGCGCCAGTACACGATGCCGGCGTCGTGGCGGGCCTGGCGGATCCAGCCCGCCTTGTGGAGCACGGAGACGTTCCAGGGCATGTAGCGGTCGAGCTTCCCATGGTCGACGACGCGGGCGAGGATCCAGAGGAGGTAGCGCGCGTCCCGGCGGGAGAAGCCGGTCCCGCCGGCCAGCGGGCCGCGGCCCCGCGCCGCCTGGTGCACGGCCCGGTGCAGGCGGATGAGGTCGTACGCCGTCGTGTACTTGCCGACGCCGAACGCCGGCTGCTCGTTGACGTTGACCGGGACGGGGACGGCCGCGGTCGTGCGCAGCGCGTAACCGCCGTACATGAGCGAGTTGCGGATGCCGAGCGAGCGCATCATCGCGTTCACACGAGCCGCCCCGCCGCTCGTCGAGCCGCCGAGCCAGACCAGCAGCGAGTTGGCCGCCGCGTTGTCGGAGTAGACGAGACTCTCGCGGAGCAGCCGGTCGAGGGACGACCCGGCAGCGGGCTTCCCGCCGAGCCTGCGCAGTACCTCCATCGCGATCGCAAGCTTCAGCGTCGAGGCGGCCGGGAAGCGGGCGCCCGCGTTCCAGGCGGCGCCGCGGCCGCTCGCAAGGTCCTGCACGTAGAAGGCGGCGATGCCGCCGAAGTTGCGCGCGAGGGGGCGCAGCCGACGGGCCAGCCGCCGGTCGAGCGCGGAGGGCCGCGTCGCGACCGGGCGCGCCGCCGGCGGCAGCCCGTACACGGGCCCGACCGTCGTCCCGGCCCGGTCCCCGGAGGCGTCGACGGCGACGACCCGCAGGCTGACGCTTCGCGGCGGCAGGCGCATCGAGAACGAGAACCTTCCGCGGCCCGCGACCGGCACCGACTTCCTGTCGACGCCGTCGATCCGCACGACCACCCGTGCAGTCCCCGCGAAGACGCGCCCGGCGATGCGGCCGAAGGAGACCTCGCGCGGCGCCGGCGCGACGAGGGCCGGCGGGCGCAGCGCGGCGCGTGAGACGTCCTCGAGATCGACCGGAACGGGGATCACGTCACACGCATGATGACGAGTCCCGCCGCCAGCGCAACGCTCGCGCCGGCGAGCGAGCGGAGCGCGGCTTCCTTCCCGCGGAGCAGGAGCTCGGCGGTGACGGGCTCGGAGCCGCCGCCGGCGCGCTCGACGCGGCCCTCGACCGACGAGACGCGGCGCCGGACGTCGCGGACCGGCGTCGAGAGCAGGCGCTGGGCCCGGCTCCCGAGGAACGCGAACGCGGCGCCCGCGAGCGCGACCGCGTCCAGCGTCTCGGCGGCGGCGAAGTAGGCCGTCGCGAGCGGAAACGCGCCCCAGGCGAGCGCGAACCAGGCGTCCCCGTGGAAGCGGCCGCCGGCGAGCTCGAGGTTGTACGCGACCACGATGAAGCCGCCGGCGGCGACGAAGAGCGCCAGCCACGGGGTGACCGTGACGGCGCCGACGACGCCGATGGCGACCGCGCCGGCGATCGAGAGCGCCGCCAGCGCGACGAGGACGCCGTCCGGGATGCGCGTTGCCAGCGGACGGCCGTTCAGCTCGTCGAGCGCATGAGCGCCGATTCCCACCGCGAGGAAGAAGGCGGCGAGCGTGGGCAGGAAGCGGCTCCAGGCGAAGGCGGGGGTGAGCGCGGCGCCGACCGCCACGTAGCTCAGGTGCCAGGCCGT
>JAICGP010000260.1 GCA_025923055.1 Thermoleophilia bacterium | reverse complement strand
GCGGCTAGCATCAGGCGCGTGGATCCGTGGTCGTACGAGCCGCGCGGGCGCTTCGAGGAGACGGTCTTCGAGAGCGAGGCGCTCGCGGACAACCCGCTCGGCGACCCGCACCGGCGGCCGCTCTGGGTCTACCTGCCGCCCTGCTACGACGACGAGCCTGAGCGCCGCTACCCGTCCGTCTACCTGATCCAGGGGCTGACGGGCCAGCTCGACATGTGGCGGAACCGCGCCGCCTTCCGCCGCAACTTCCCCGAGCTGGCGGACGAGCTCATGGCGACGGGCGAGGCGCCGCCCTGCGTGCTCGTCTGGGTGGACTGCTGGACGTCGATCGGCGGCAGCCAGTTCCTCGACTCGCCGGGGACCGGGCGCTACCACACCTACCTCTGCGACGAGATCGTTCCGTGGGTCGACGCGAACCACCGGACGCTCACGGCGCCCGAGCACCGGGGAATCGCCGGCAAGTCGAGCGGCGGCTACGGCGCGATGGTGACGCCGATGCTGCGACCGGACCTCTTCGGCGGCCTTGCGACGCACGCAGGCGACGCGCTCTTCGAGGTCTGCTACCTGCCGGAGTTCCGCGAGGCCGCTCGGGCCCTCCGCGACGACTACGAGGGCTCGTTCGAGCGCTTCTGGGAGAGCTTCCGGGCCCGCCCGGCGATGTCGAAGGAGAGCGACTCGGTCCTGCTCAACCAGTGGTGCATGGCCTCCTGCTACTCCGCGGATCCGGACGGGACGGTCAGGCTCCCGTTCGACGCGGCCACCGGTGAGCTCGTGCCGGAGGTGTGGGAGCGGTGGCTCGCCTGGGACCCGGTCCGCATGGTGGAGGAGCGGGCCGACGCGCTGCGCTCGCTCCGGGCGGTCTACATCGACTCCGGCACCAAGGACGAGTGGTACCTCGATCTGGGCGCCGAGGCGTTCAGGCGTGCGCTCGAGCGCGTGGGCGTCACCGACGTGCACTTCGAGCTCTTCGAGGCGGGCCACATGGCGATCGAGTACCGCTATCCGCTCGGGCTTCGCTACCTCGCGGAGCGGCTCGCGCCGGCGACCCGCTAGGCAGCGAGCTCGTCCAGGAGTCCCCGCCGGTCGAGCTCGGCCAGCTCCGCGAAGCCGCCGATCGGCTTCTCGTCCACCGTGATCTGCGGCAGCGTCCAGCGGCCGGTCAGGTCGACGAGCCTGGAGCGAAACGACGGGTCGTGGTCGAGGCGAACCTCCTCGTACTCCACGCCGCGCCGCTCGAGGAGCGCCTTCGCGCGCACGCAGTACCCGCACCACGCGGTCGTGTAGACCCGGATCCTGGCCATGCAGACAGACGGTACCCCGCGCGGCCGGGTTTGCCACCGGACCCGTCTCTAGACTGACCGCCATGTCGTCGCGCACGCTCACGACCGAGGCGGTCGTACTCCGGTCGATCCGCTTCTCCGAGGCGGACTGCGTGCTCCACCTCTACACCCTGGCCAAGGGCCGCGTCGGCGGAATCGCCAAGGGCGTCCGCAAGACCCGCTCGCGCTTCGGTGCGCGCCTCGAGCCGCTCTCGCACGTCGAGCTCCTGCTCCACGAGGGGCGCGGCGACCTCCACACCGTGCGGGGGGCGCAGCTCGTCCGCTCGCACGACCGCTCCCGCACCGACGGATACCGCCTCGCCGTGGGGCACATCGGGCTCGAGGCCGTGCTGCGCCTCTTCGTCGAGGAGGAGCCGCAGCCGCCGGCGTTCCACGCGCTGACGCGCTTCCTCGATCTCCTCGACGACGTCTCCACGACGCTCCCGGCCCAGCCGGCGCTCGAGCCGCTCGTGCTCTCCTTCCAGCTCAAGCTGCTCTGGCTCTCCGGCTATCTCCCGCACCTCGCGAGTTGCGCCTCCTGCGGCGGAGAGAAGCCGCTCGTGGGCTTCTCGGCGCGCGCCGGCGGCGCCGTTTGCGGAGGCTGCGCCGAGGGTGCTGTGCCGCTCTCGGAAGCCGGGTTCCTCGCCGTGCGCGGACTCCTCGAGCGTCCGCTCTCCGAAGCCGGCGTCGCCGGCCTCGCTGAGGACGCGCGCCGTCAGTGCCTTCGAGTCATCGAGCGCTCGTACGAGGAGCACGGCGGCTTCCGGCTCCGCACGCTGAGCGCGTAGGCCGGCCGGCCGCCGGGCGCCGACCTGGGCCGGAGGGTGGGCGAGCGCCTGCCGTAGCATGTCCCCTCCGGTGGCTTCGCCGACGTACCAGGAGATGATCGCCCGCCTGGAGCGCTACTGGGCCGACTACGGCTGCGTCGTCATGCAGCCGTACCACACGGAGGTCGGGGCGGGAACGTTCAACCCGGCGACCTTCCTGCGGTGCCTCGGTCCGGAGCCGTGGCGGGCCGCCTACGTAGAGCCGTCGATCCGGCCCACCGACGGCCGGTACGGCGAGAACCCGTTCCGCTTCCAGCACTACTTCCAGTACCAGGTGATCCTGAAGCCGGCGCCCGAGGACGTGCTCGACCTCTACTTCGGCTCCCTCGAGGCGGTCGGCATCGACCTGACGCGACACGACGTCCGCCTCGTCGAGGACGACTGGGAGGGACCGACGCTCGGTGCGTGGGGCCTCGGGTGGGAAGTCTGGGTGGACGGAATGGAGGTGACGCAGTTCACCTACTTCCAGCAGCTCGGCGGACTCGAGCTCGACCTGATCCCGGCCGAGATCACGTACGGGCTCGAGCGGCTGGCGATGTTCCTGCAGGCGAAGCAGAGCGCCTTCGACCTCGAATGGGCGCCCGGCGTCACGTGGGGCGACGTCTACCGTGAGAGCGAGCGGCAGTGGTCCGTCTACAACTTCGAGGAGGCGCCGGTCGACGTCCTCATGCGACGCTTCGGCGAGCACGAGGCCGAATGCGTGCACCTTGTCGAGCGCCGCCTGCCGCTGCCGGCCTACGACCAGGTGCTCAAGTGCTCCCACGCCTTCAACCTCCTGGACGCGCGCGGGGCCATCTCGGTCACCGAGCGCGCCTCGTACATCGGCCGCGTCCGTAAACTCGCCCGCCGCGTCGCGGAGCTCTACGTCGAGTCGCTTGCCCTCGCTCCTGTTTGAGATCGGCTGCGAGGAGCTGCCCGCGTCGGCCTGCCGGGAGGCCGCCGAGCAGCTTCGGAGCCGCTGGCTTCCCGCCTTCGGGCCGGGGACCGTCTACGCCGGCCCGCGCCGTCTCGCGCTGCACGTCACCGAGCTCGCAGAGCGCGAGCCCGACCAGTGGGTGAAGGG
>JAICGP010000259.1 GCA_025923055.1 Thermoleophilia bacterium | reverse complement strand
GGGAGATGCGCAACGACGCCGTCCTCGTGAACACGAGCCGCGGGCCCGTCGTCGACGAGCGCGCCCTCGCCGAGGCGCTGCGAAACGGCGAGATCGCCGGCGCCGCCCTCGACGTCTACGAGCGCGAGCCCGAGGTCGAGCCCGGCCTCCTCGATCTCGAGAACGTCGTCCTCGCGCCCCACCTCGGCAGCGCCACGCACGGGGCCCGCGAGGCGATGGGGATGCTCTGCGTCGAGGCGCTCCGGGCGGTGCTCCTCGACGGACGCGTACCGGGCAACGCCGTCAACCCGGAGGCGCTCGCGCAGCGGCGTGACCCGGGGTGAGCCGGCGCGGGCCCAGTCGCTATGCTCAATCCGAGGAGTGGCACCCGACGTCGACGATCTGAACAGCGGCTTCGTCCAGGAGCTGTTCGCCGAGTACCTCGCCTCGCCCGAGGCGGTGGATCCGGAATGGCGCGCGCTCTTCGAAGCGCGCGGTGCCGCGCTCCTCGAGAACCACCCCCTCGTGCGGCAGCTCCGCGAGGCGCACCCGGACGGCGGCCCCGGCAACGGCGTCGTCGCGGTGTCGCCGGCCGCGGTCGAGGCGCCGCCCGACGACCTCGTCCTCGGCGGCGTCGCCGCGGCGATGTCGCTCGTAAAGGCGCACCGCACCCACGGCCACCTCGCGGCCCGGCTCGACCCGCTGGGAACGGAGCCGATCGGCGATCCGGCGCTCGACCCCGACCGCCTCGAGCCGCGCCTCACGCCCGAGCTGCAGGCCCGCATCCCCGCTCCCGTCCTGCGGTTGCACGTTCCGGGCGAGACGCTCGCCGAGGCGCTCCCGCATCTGCGCGAGACGTACTGCGGGACGATGGCCTACGAGCTCGAGCACATCTCGAGCCACGAGCAGCGCATCTGGCTCCGGAAGGCGATCGAGTCAGGCGAGTACCGGCGGCCGCTCGCACCCGACGAGAAGAAGGCGCTGCTCGGACGTCTCTCCGACGTCGAGGGCTTCGAGCGCTACCTGCGCCGCGCCTTCCTCGGCCAGAAGCAGTTCTCCATCGAGGGCCTCGACGCGATGGTTCCCATGCTCGACGAGGCGATCGAGCTGGCGGCGGCCGAGGGCGCCCGGCGGATCGTGATCGGCATGGCCCACCGCGGCCGCCTCAACGTCCTGGCGCACACGATCGGCCGCGAGGTCGAGGCGATCCTCCGCGAGTTCGAGGGCGAGCGCGTCCTCGAGGCCGTCACCGCCGACCTCGAGAGCGGGAGCGGGGACGTCAAGTACCACCTCGGCGCCGACGGCGTCCGTCCCACGAAGAGCGGCGACGTCGCCGTCCGCCTCGCCTCCAACCCGAGCCACCTCGAGTTCGTCGACCCGGTCGTCGAGGGCGAGACGCGCGCGGCGCAGACGGACCACGAGTCCGCCGAGGGCGAGCACGATCCGGCCGCCGCGCTCGCCGTCCTCATCCACGGCGACGCCGCCTTCCCCGGCCAGGGCGTCGTCGCCGAGACGCTCAACCTCCAGGGCCTCGAGGGTTACACGACGGGCGGCACGCTGCACGTGATAGCCAACAACCAGGTCGGATTCACGACCGACCCGGAGGAGGGACGCTCGACCCGCTACTCGAGCGACCTCGCCAAGGGCTTCGACACGCCGATCATCCATGTGAACGCCGACGACCCGGAGGCCGCGGTCTCGGCGATCCGGCTCGCGATGGCCTTTCGCGAGCGCTTCCGCCACGACGTCGTCGTCGACCTCGTCGGCTACCGCAGGTTCGGCCACAACGAGGGCGACGAGCCGAGCTACACGCAGCCGCTCATGTACCGCCTCATCGAGGAGCACCCGCCAGTCCGAGAGCAGTACGCGCGCGCGCTCGTCGAGGAGGGCCTAGTCACCGAGGAGGAGGCGGCGCGCCTGCTCGAGGAGGTCCAGAAGCGGATGCGGCAGGCCCACGACGCGCTGAAGGAGTCGATCGGCGCCGGGGGCGGCGGCGGCCGGCGCGACCGGCGCATCGGCCGCGGCGCGGACGTCCAGCTCGACACGGCCGTGCCGGCCGAGCGGCTCCTGGAGCTGAACGAGCGGTTGCTCGACGTTCCCGAGGGTTTCCAGGTTCACCCGAAGCTCGTGAAGGCGCTCGAGCGGCGCCGCGACGCGCTCGGGGAGGAGGGGGGCGTCGACTGGGCGCAGGCCGAGGGGCTCGCGTTCGCCAGCCTCGTGGTCGAGGGGACGCCCATCCGGCTCACCGGCCAGGACACGGAGCGAGGCACGTTCTCGCACCGCCATCTCGTCCTCCACGATCCGTCGTCAGGGAAGACGCATGCGCCCATCCGCCACCTGCCCGGCGCCACCGCGCCCGTGCACGTCTACAACTCGCCGCTCTCCGAGATGGCGGCGCTGGGCTTCGAGTACGGCTACTCGGTCGCCTGCTCGCGGGCGCTCGTCCTCTGGGAGGCCCAGTTCGGCGATTTTGTCAACTCGGCCCAGGTGATCGTCGACCAGTTCATCGTCTCGGGGCTCTCGAAGTGGGCGCAGAGCTCGCGCCTCACGCTCCTGCTTCCGCACGGCTACGAGGGCAACGGTCCCGAGCACTCGAGCGCGCGGCTCGAGCGCTTCCTGCAGCTCGCCGCCCAGGAGAACATCCGCGTCGTCAACCCCTCGACGGCCGGTCAGTACTTCCACCTCCTCCGCCGGCAGGCGCTCCACCCGAAGGCGCGCCCGCTCGTCGTCCTGACGCCGAAGGGGCTGCTGCGCCTTCCCGAGGCGACGTCGCGCCTCGACGACCTCTCCGTCGGCAGCTTCCGCGCCGTCATCGACGACCCGCGCCTCGAGCCCGACCAGAAGCGCGAGGTGTCCCGCCTCGTCCTCTGCTCCGGGAAGGTCTACTACGACGTCATGGGGCATGAGGCCTACGGCGAGGCGGACGGCGTCGCGGTCGCGCGGCTCGAGCAGCTCTACCCCTTCCCCGTCGCCGCCTACGACGAGCTCCTCTCGCGCTACCCGACGCTGACCGAGGTCGTCTGGACGCAGGAGGAGCCGCAGAACATGGGCGCGTGGCGGGCGATCCGCCACCGCCTCGAGGAGGGCCTCCCCGCCGAGGTCGACCTCCGCTACGTGGGGCGGCCCTGGCGGGCCAGCCCGAGCGAGGGCTATCCCACGGCGCACCTGCTCGAGCAGGACCGGATCGCGCGCGAGGCGCTCGGAGCCTTCTAGGAGGGTGTGGCGGAATGTCGTCGTCGCCGGGGCGCG
>JAICGP010000258.1 GCA_025923055.1 Thermoleophilia bacterium | reverse complement strand
TCGCGACCGCGTCGTGGGCGCCCTGCCGGGCGCGCGCTCGGACTCGACGTTCTACGTCTGGTGGCGTCTCCCGGGCGGCCTCACGCCCGAGGGGCTGCTCGCGGAGACGCGGGTCGCCGTCGCGCCCGGCGAGGGCTTCGGGCCGCATGGCGCAGGCTGGGCGCGCATCTCGCTCGCCACGCCGGACGAGCGCCTCGACGCCGGCCTGGCGCGATTGCGGGCGGTCGTGGGCGGTCAGCCCGCTTCGCGAAGCCAGCGGTAGCCGTACGGCTCGAGCTCGAGGTCCGGCGAGGTGCGGCGGCCGGCAAGGACGTCGACCAGCTCGCCCACGTCCGGCAGCGAGATGCGGGCCTCGCGCCCCGCGAAGTTGTGGACGCAGACGACGGTTCGTCCCCGCCACTCGTAGCGGAGCGCGAGAACGGCGTCGTCGTCGACCGACACCAGCGCCGGGTCGCCCCAGCCGATCTCGGGCGTCTCGCGCCGCAGGCGGACGATGCGGGTCGTCCAGTTGAGGAGCGACTCGGCGTCGTGCTCCTGCGCCGCGACGTTGACGTGCTCCGGGCCGCGCTCGCCGTCGGCCGTCGGCACGCACAGGTCGGCCGGGTCCGCGGTCGAGAAGCCGCCGGACCGCTCGTCCGTCCACTGCATGGGCGTCCGCACGCTCATGCGCCCCCGGGCGGCGAGGTTGTCGCCCATGCCGATCTCCTCCCCGTAGAGGAGGACGGGAGTGCCGGGCAGCGAGAAGAGCAGGCTGTAGGCGAGCTCGAGCCGCTCCCGGTCGCCGCCGAGCATCGAGGGCAGCCGGCGGCGGATGCCCCGGCCGAAGATGCGCATCTCCTCGTCGGGGGCGAAGGCCACGAAGACCTCCTGCCGCTCCTCGTCGCTGAGCTTGTCGAGCGTCAGCTCGTCGTGGTTGCGCACGAAGCGCGCCCACTGGTTCCGGTCGGGGATCCGGGGCAGCGTCGAGAGCGCCCGGGCGAGCGGCCCGGCGTCCTCGCGGACGAGGGCGAGGTAGAGCGCCTGGTTCCCGACGAAGTCGAAGAGCATGTCGAGCTTCTCGCCCTCGTCGTCGCCGAAGTAGGTGCGCAGCTCGTCCGGCGGCAGGTTGACCTCGCCGACGAGCACCGCGTCGCCGCGGCGGCGCGTGACGAACGCGTGCATGTCGCGCAGGTAGGCGTGGGAGTCCTGGTCGGTCGTCTCGCCGCTCGCGCCGAGCTCTTCGACGAAGTACGGCACGGCGTCGATCCGGAAGCCGGAGAGCCCGAGCTCGAGCCAGAACCCCATCGCCCTCGCGATCTCCTGCCGGACCCGCGGGTTTGCCGCGTTGAGGTCGGGCTGGTGGCGGTAGAAGCGGTGCAGGTAGTGCTGGCCGGCCTCTTCGTCGTAGCGCCACATCGACGTCTCCGGGCCGGGGAAGACGAGGTCGGTGGGGCCGTCCTCGGGCGGCTCGTCGACCCAGACGTAGTAGTCGCGGTACGGCGAGTCGCGATCGGCCCGCGCCGCCTGGAACCACGGGTGCCGGTCGGACGTGTGGTTGACGATGAAGTCGGCGATCACGCGGAGCCCGCGGTCGCGTGCGGTGCGGACGAACTCGACGAAGTCCCCGAGCGTGCCGAGGCGCGGGTCGACGCCGTAGTAGTCGGTGACGTCGTAGCCGTCGTCGAGGTCCGGCGTTGGGAAGAAGGGCATCAGCCAGAGGCAGGAGACGCCGAGCCCGGCGAGGTGGTCGATCCGCTCGGTGAGCCCGCGAAAGTCGCCGACGCCGTCGCCGTCCGAGTCCTGGAAGGTCTCGACGTCCAGGCAGTAGACGATCGCGTTCTTCCACCAGAGGTCGCTCGTGACGGCGAGCGGGACGTGGCGGTCGGCGGCCATGGCGAGCCGGTTCCCGGTCCGGCCGGCTCGTACACGCCGCAGCGCCCCGGCACGGTGTTGACCTGGCGAGAGCGGAGTTGTAGGACCCCGGCCGAAGGACGCCGTTGCAACCCCGGACCAGGAGGAAGCCCATGCGCCGCCTCATGCTGGTCGGCCTCGCGATCCTCGTCTGCGGATCGCTCGTCATCACGCCGGCGACATCGGGGCCGACCTCCCAGACCACCTGGGAGTACGTCGTTCTCTACGAGGAGGGCGTCTCGCTCCAGGACGCCCGCGCAGCCGTCAGGCGCTTGGGGGGAACGATCGTCAAGGAGAACGCCGCCGTCGGCCTCGCCACGGTGCGGTCGGCCGACAGCGATTTCGTGCTCGCCGCCGGTGCCCGCCCGGAGCTCGTCGGCGCCGCAGCGAACCGCCCGCTCGGCAGCCTCGCCCCCGACATGAAGCGCAAGTTCTCGGAGGAGCGCCTGGACGCCGAGCGTCGCGCCTCCATGGGACCGGGGGCCGAGACGGAGGCCGACGTCGAGTCGGCCGGAGCCGGCATGTTCGAGCCCTTCGCTCCGCTCCAGTGGGACATGGCCATGATCCATGCCACCCGCCTGGAGTCGCACAACGCGCAGCCCGGCGAGCGGGGAGTCGTCGTCGGCATCATCGACACGGGCATCGACGGCTCGCACCCCGACATCGCCCCCAACTTCGACGCCGCGCTCAGCCGGAACTTCACGACCGACATCGAGCTCGTCGACGGCCCCTGCGCGGACGAGCCCGACGCGTCGTGCTCGGACCCGGCGGACGTGGACGAGAACGGGCACGGCACGCACGTCGCCGGGACGGTCGGCGCCGCCGTGAACAACCTCGGCGTCGGCGGCGTCGCGCCCGAGGTCACCCTCGTCAATCTCCGGGCGGGCCAGGACTCCGGCTACTTCTTCCTGCAGCCGTCCGTCGACGCGCTCACGTACGCGGGCGACAACGGAGTCGACGTCGTGAACATGAGCTACTACATCGACCCGTGGCAGTTCAACTGCCGCAACAACCCGGCCGACTCGCCGGAGGCGCAGCTCGAGCAGCGCACGATCATCGAGGCGACGAACCGGGCGCTCAGGTACGCCTACAAGCGCGGAGTGACGCTCGTCGGAGCTGCCGGGAACGCCCACCTCGATCTCGGCGATCCCCGCTTCGACGCCACGAGCCCGGACTTCCCGCCCGGGAGCGAGTATCCCCGCGAGATCGACAACAGCTGTCTCGACCTCCCGACCGAGGGCTACAAGGTGCTGAGCGTCACCGCGCTCGGCCCGAGCACGGTGAAGGCCGACTACTCGAACTACGGCGTCGAGCAGGCGGCCGTCTCCGCCCCGGGCGGCTACTTCCG
>JAICGP010000257.1 GCA_025923055.1 Thermoleophilia bacterium | reverse complement strand
GCCCATGAGGAAGAGGCCGAGCAGCGAGACGACGACGGTCCCGCCGGCCACGAGCACGCTCCGGCCGGCGGTCGACACCGCCTCGCGCACCGCGGCGCGCGGATCGGAGCCGTCCGCCAGAGCGCTCCGGAACCGGGTCACGACGAGGAGCGCGTAGTCGATGCCGACCCCGATCCCGATCAGCCCCGCGACGGCGGGCGTGAACTCCGGGACGTCTACGATGGCGGCCAGGACGCCGATCAGGGTCGCCGAGATCCCCAGCCCGAAGATCGCGATCAGGAGCGGCAGGCCGGCCGCGACGACGGATCCGAAGGCGACCAGCAGGATGACGGCCGCGGCGAGAAGACCGGCCATCTCTGGGCTCGTGCCGCCCTGGGCGTTGCGGATCAAATTGCCGCCGACCTCGAGCCGGACTCCGTTCCCGTCGGCTTCCTCGGCGAGCTCGATGAGGCGCTCGCCCGTCGCGGTCGGGACGTCCCAGGCCGGGCGCTCGAGGCTGAGCGTGGCGAGGCCGACGGTGCCGTCGGGAGAGATGCGCGTCGGCCCGGGCTCACCGACGTCGTCGAGGCGCTCGGCCTCGGCGAGGAAGCGCGCGACGCGCGCCTCGACCGCAGGCGAAGCGGCTCCGGCCGCCGCTTTCCAGACGACGTTGACACTCTCGCCGGACGTCTGCGGGAAGTGCTGCTCGAGGACGTCCGCCGCAGCATCCGACTCCGAGCCGGGCGTGCCGAAGTCGACGTCGAAGTCGGCCGCGAGGCGGGAGACCCCGGCGACCATCGCGACGAGGATCGCGATCCAGCCGAGCACGATGAGGCCGCGCCGGCGGTACGCGAGTTCGGCGAGGCGGGCGAGGCGCCCGCCCTCTGCCTGCTTCGTTCCTTCGCTGGTCATGAAACTCCTCCGTCAGTCGGGATCCGAGCCGTCCACGCTAGGTCCGCGCGCCCGCGCCCGAAACGCCCGCGGGGAGGAACCCGCGCCCTCCACGGGAGCGATCCTCGCCCTCCTCCCCGGGGAGGAGGCGCTTCCTTCCCGCGGGCGACGCCGCGGGCTGCGGACGGCGCTACGCTCGCTCGACGTGGACGCCTACGCAGCCGGACCCGGTAGTCGCCCGCGCCGCCCCGGACAGGCACAGCAGCGCGGCGTCGACCTGACGATCGCTCTCGGCGCCTTCGCGCTGACGCTGCTGCTCCTCTCCAACCTCCACGAGGAGGGCGACCGCACGCTCGACGCGCTCGGCGTCGTCCTCGCCGGGCTGGCCTCGCTCCCGCTCGCGCTCCGGCGCAGGTACCCGCTCGGGGTCTTCGTCGTCGCCGCGAGCGCGAGCGCCGCGCTCAGCGCCGTCGGCTACCCGCCCGGCCCGCCCGTCGGCCCCACGCTCGCGCTCTTCTTCCTCGGGCTCCATCCCGCCGAGTCGCGGGGCGGACGCGGGCTCACGGCCGGAGTGGTCGTCGTCCTCTACGCGCTCCACTTCGCAGCAGTCGCCGTCGGCCAGGGCGGCGACACGCCCGTCGTCGAGCCGCTCTTCGGCATCGTCCTCTGGGGCGGCGCCTGGGTGATCGGCGACCGCGTCCGGCTGCGGCGCGAGCGCGTCGCGGAGCTCGCGGAGCGGGCGCGCCGGGCGGAGCGGGACGCCGAGCGCGAGGGTCGTCTCGCGGTCGCCGAGGAGCGGACGCGGATCGCGCGGGACCTGCACGACTCGGCCGGCCACGCGATCAACGTCATTCTCGTCCAGGCGGGCGCGGCCCGTCTCCATGCCGAGCGGGATCCCGAGCGCGCGCGGGAGGCTCTCGCCACGATCGAGGACGTCGCCCGCGAGACGGTCGCCGAGATCGAACGGATCGTCGGAAGCCTGCGGGAGAACGGAGCGGGCGAGCGCGCCGAGGACGCCATCGATCCGCCCCTCACTCTCACCGCCGTCACGGCCCTCGTCGAGCGGCACCGAGCGGTCGGCCTCGACGTCGAGCTCAGCATCGAGGGCGAGCGGCGTGTGGTGCCGGGGGCCGTCGACCAGGCCGCATACCGGATCCTCCAGGAGGCCCTGACGAACGCCGCGAAGCACGGCGAGCCGCCGGCGCGCGTCGAGATCACCTACGGGCCGCGCGCCCTGACGCTCACCGTGACGAACTCGGCACGGGGCGGAGCGGCGGAGCCGTCGCCCGGCCACGGCCTCGTCGGGATGCGCGAGCGAGCGCTCCTCCTGGGCGGCCGCCTCGAGGTCGCTCGCCGCGCGGGCGGCTTCCTCGTACGCGCCGAGCTGCCGTACGGCGCCGGAGAGCGGTGAGCGCGATGCCCGTCCGCGTGCTCCTCGTGGACGACGACGACCTCATGCGCGCCGGCCTCAGGTCGATCCTCGCCAGCGACGCGCGCATCGAGGTCGTCGGCGAGGCGAGCGGTGGCCGGGCGGCGATCGGCGAGGCGCGCTCGCTCACGCCGCACGTCGTCCTGATGGACGTCCGGATGCCCGATCTCGACGGCATCGCAGCGACGCGCGAGGTGCTCTCGACCGCGCCCGACGCGAAGGTCGTCATCCTCACGACCTTCGAGAACGACGAGTACGTCTTCGGGGCGCTCGAGGCGGGAGCGTCGGGCTTCCTGCTCAAGCGGACGAGCCCGGAGGGCCTGATCGGGGCCATCCACACTGTCGTCGCCGGCGACGCGCTGCTCTCGCCGTCGGTGACGCGCACGGTCATCGACCGCGCCGCCCGGCAGCCGAGGCCTGCCGCGCACACGGCCCGGGATCTCGGGCGTCTGACACCCCGCGAGCGAGACGTCCTCGAGCTCGTCGCCCGCGGCCTCTCGAACGCCGAGATCGCGGAGGCGCTCGTCGTCGAGGAGACGACCGTCAAGACGCACGTCAAGCACCTGCTCGGCAAGCTCGGCCTCCGTGACCGCGTGCAGGCCGTGATCTTCGCCTACGAGAGCGGCCTCAGCACGCCCGGCTCGCAGGGCTGAAGCCCCCCGACCGGGGGCTCCATCCGGACATGCGAGTCGGACTCCGTTCGTCGGCCCGACGCTCTACGATCTCAGGCCGTGCTGAGATGTCAGGAGTGTCGCTGCGTCTCGGGGGTGGCGCCGGGCTGGATCGCCCTGCTGAGCGGCGACGCGGAGGAGGGCGAGGAGGGTACGGTCGTCGCCTACTGCCCGCCCTGCGCTTCGCGCGAGTTCGACTTCACCCCCTTCCACGGCAGCGAATACATCTGACTGTTCGCCTGACGCCAGCCGTGCGCTGGAGACAGTAAGCCCAGACGCCGGAAAACGGCTCGCTGGCGATCCGCGCGCGACTACCGGAACCCGCCGCTAGGTGCGGG
>JAICGP010000256.1 GCA_025923055.1 Thermoleophilia bacterium | reverse complement strand
GGCCATCTGCACCCGCTTGTAGTGGTTGTAGACGGCGACCGAGAGGGTCCGCTTCGCCTCCTCCTGGCCGACGACGTAGTCGTTGAGGATCGAGTAGATCTCCTTCGGCCGCGGGAGGTTGTCGAGGTCGAGCTGCGCCGGGGACGTCAGCTCCTCGTCGATGATCTCGTTGCAGAGATCGATGCACTCGTCGCAGATGTAGACGCCCGGACCGGCGATGAGCTTCTTCACCTGGCGCTGGCTCTTGCCGCAGAAGCTGCAGAGAAGCTGCTCGTTACCGTCGGTCGCGCGGGCCACGTCTTTCTCCTTTTACCGCGAAATCGGTCGGCTGGCTAGGACGCCGCCGCCATCGCCGCCATGCCACGGTGCGCGATCACCGTGTCGACGATGCCGTAGTCCTGGGCCTCCTGGGAGGTCATGAAGTAGTCGCGCTCCATGTCCTTCGTCACCTTGTCGAGGGGCTGCTTCGTGTGCTGGGCGATGATCTCCTCCAGGCGCCGCTTGAGGCTCAGGGTCTCGCGCGCGGCGATCTCGATGTCGGCCGCCTGCCCCTGGAAGCCGCCCGAGACCTGGTGGATGAGGATCTTCGAGTTCGGCGTCGCCATGCGCTTCCCGTCCGCCCCGGCCGCGAGGAGCAGGGCGCCCATCGACATGGCGATCCCGACGCAGATCGTCTGCACGTCCGGCTTGATGTACTGCATCGTGTCGTAGACGGCGAGGCCTGCGTACACGGAGCCGCCGGGCGAGTTGACGTAGAGCGAGATGTCCTTGTCGGGGTCCTCGGACTCCAGGTGGATGAGCTGCGCCACGATCAGGTTGGCGATCTGGTCGTCCACCGGGGTGCCGAGGAAGATGATGCGCTCGTTCAGGAGCCGCGAGTAGATGTCGAAGGCGCGCTCGCCTCTCGACGTCTGCTCGACGACCATCGGGATCAACGGACTCATGTGCCTCCCTCGCTTCCTGGCGTCCATAGTGTTTTCTCGGTAGGGCCTTTCTCCTTCTCGGGAGTCCAGAGCTTCTCGCGCGCGCGGGCGAGCTCGACCGGGATCCGCTTTACCTCGCCGACCACCTCGTCGAGCGCCTTGCGCATGCGCAGGTCGCCGCGCAGCTGCTCGAACCCGCGGCCCTCGCGAACGGCGGCGAGCACCTCGTCGGCGCTCTCGCCGGCCGCAGCGGCCTGCTCGCGCACGAGCGCCTCGACCTCGTCCTCGGCCACCTCGAGCCCGAGCTCGTCGGCGACCGCCTCGAGGGCGAGCTCGCGCTTGAGCGACTGCTCGGCCTCGGCGCGGAGCCGCTCCACGAGCTGCTCCTGCGTCTGGCCGGTCATCGACATGTAGACCTCGAGGCCGAGCCCGCGGCTCTCGATCGAACGCACGAAGCCGGTCGCGAGCTCCGACGTCCGCCGGTCGACCATCGGCTCGATGCCCTCGAACGAGGAGGCGGCGACGAGCGCGTCGACGGCGTCCTGCCGGAGCTGCGCGTCGAGCTCCGACTCGAGCTGTTCGCGCAGCTCCGCCTCGATGGACGCTCGCAGCTCCGCGAGCGTCTCGAACTCGCTCCCCGCACGGGCGAGCTCGTCGTCGAGCGGCGGCAGGACCTTCTCCCTGATCTCCTTGACGGTCACCTGGACCGAGGCCCGGCGCTGCTCGCCGAGCTCGAACTCGACAGGCTTCTCCTCGCCGGCCGACATGCCGACCAGAGCCGCCTCGATCTCGTCCACGAGGCGGCCGCCGCCCACCTCGATGACGTAGTCGCGCTGCGTCGTCCCGGGCTCGTCGCCTTCGAGGTCGATGACGACGACGTCTCCCGGCTGCACGGGGCGGTGATCGACCGCCGAGAGCTCCGCGACGGTCTCGCGGACGCGCTCGAGCTCGGCGTCGACGAGCTCGGCCGGCACCTCGGCTTCGGCGGCGGGCACCTCGAGCTCGCGCCAGTCGCCGAGGCGGGGGGTCGGGACGACGGCGACGGTCGCGGTGAAGCTGAACGTGCCGCCGTCGGCGGGCGGCCCGTCGCCGACCTCCACCTCCGGGCTCGCGACCGGCCGAACGCCGGAGTCGGCTGCGGCCGTCCAGAACCAGCTGTCGACGTGGCTGCGCACCGCCTCGTCCCAGAGCGCCTCCCGGCCGACCCGGGCCGTGACGACCTGCACGGGCGCCTTCCCCTTGCGGAAGCCCGGGATCTTCAGCGCCCCGGCCAGGTCGGACGCCGCGTGCTCGAGCGCGTGCTTGACGTCCTCCTCCGGGACCTCGATCTCCAGGCGCACGCGGCTCTCGGGGAGCTCCTCGACCTTCGTCCTCACCCGGCCATTGTGTCAGAAGTGGGTCAGACTCCCGGGCGGTGGCCAGGCTCGAGGTGACCGTCTCTCCGGGGGCCGCGAGGAGCGAGCTCGTCGGTCGGCACGGCTCCGGCTGGAAGGCGCGAATCGCCGCTCCGCCGCAGCGGGGGAGGGCCAATCGAGCGCTCGAGGAGCTCCTCGCCGCAACCCTGGACGTGCGCCGCGAGCACGTCGCCGTGGTGGCGGGAGCCGGCTCGCGGCGAAAGGTCGTCGAGGTGGAGGGCCTCGAGGCGCCGGAGGTCGTCCGGCGCCTCGAGGCTGCCCTCACGGCAGGGTGACGAAGTCGTCGAGGAACGCCCGCGCGGAGGCGGTGTCCAGGCGGTACGTCACGTCGGTCGCCCGGCAGAAGGCGTCACCGGTGATGGTGAGCGAGGCGACGACGTCGGACGTTCCGATGAAGTGCGGGCCGCCCGAGTCGCCGTAGCACGTGCCTCCGCTGCCCGTGGACGGGTTCATGCTGAGTCGGAGCCACTGCTTGTTGAGCGCGTTGAAGCTCTGCTCGGCGAAGCGCCGCTGCCCGTCGAAGAAGAGCGAGTGGGGGCCCTTCGTCTTTTCCTCGCGGACGGTGCCGTAGCCGACCGCGACGAAGCGCTGGCTCTTCAGGTCGATGCCGTCGAGCTGGTTCAGCGTCGGCAGGCGCGCCGGAGCGATCCCCGCCGCCGGCGAGTCGAGCACGACGACGGCCACGTCGTGCGTGTCCTTGAAGCTCGGGCTCGCCCCCCACTCCGGGTGCGTGTGGTACGTCCCCGGCAGGAGCGGCGAGGCCTCGTCGAAGGTCGGGTCGAACGTCACCCAGACCTCGTCCGGCGCGACTCCGATCGACTCGAGGAACGCCGTGCAGTGCGACGCCGTGACGAAGACGTCCGGCTCGATCAGCGTCCCGCTGCAGAGGATCCCCCGCTCGCCGTCCTCGTTCTCGTAGACGAGCGCCCCGACGTTGGGATGCCGGTTCCCGTCGAGCTGGCCGAACACGATCGCCGCCGC
>JAICGP010000255.1 GCA_025923055.1 Thermoleophilia bacterium | reverse complement strand
GCGGCGCCCGCCGACGGCGCGGGCATGAACCCGAGCCTGCAGAACCCCTACATGATGGCCCACCCGCCGATGCTCTACCTCGGCTTCGTCGGGCTCACGATCCCCTTCGCGTTCGCGATGGCCGCGCTCGCCTCCCGTCGCACCGACGAGCGCTGGATCGTGGCCACGCGGCGGTGGACGCTGGGCGCCTGGACGTTCCTCGGCTTCGGGATCCTCCTGGGCGCGAAGTGGGCCTACGAGGAGGTCGGCTGGGGCGGCTGGTACGCCTGGGACCCCGTCGAGAACGCGGCGCTGATGCCGTGGCTCATCGCGACGGCCTTCCTCCACTCGGTGATGGTGCAGGAGAAGAAGGACATGCTGCGCGTCTGGAACGTCGTCCTCGTCGCGGGCGCCTTCGCGCTCTCCCTCTTCGGGACGTTCATCACCCGCAGCGGGGTCGTCAACTCGATCCACAGCTTCACGGAGTCGTCGATCGGGCCGTTCTTCCTCGGGTTCATCGTGGTCGTGCTGGCGTTCTCGATCGCGCTCATCCTCTCCCGGCTGCCCCTCCTGCGGGCGAGGACACGGCTCGAGTCGCTCGTCTCGCGCGAGGCCGCGTTCCTCTACAACAACCTCTTCCTCGTGGCGCTCGCGCTGACCATCCTCTGGGGCGTCGTCTACCCCCTCGTCTCCGAGGCCGTACGCGGCGTCGCCGTCTCCGTCGGGGCGCCGTACTACGACTTCTTCGCCGTCGTCTTCGGGCTCCCGCTCATCCTCCTCATGGGGATCGGGCCCGTCGTCGCGTGGCGACGCGCGTCGCTGCGCGCGCTCGGGCGGCAGCTGGTCTGGCCGGCCGCGATCGCGCTCCTGGCCGGCGCGGCGCTCCTCGCGGGCGGCGCGGGCTCGAGCCCGGCCGGCCTCGTCGGCTACACGTTCGCCGCCTTCGTCTTGACGACGATCGTGCTCGAGTTCGTGCGCGGCACGCGCGCGCGGCGGTCGTTGGGGGGCGGGGGGTGGTGGTCGGCGTTCAGCGGCCTCGTGGCGCGCAACCGGCGCCGCTACGGCGGCTACGTCGTCCACGCCGCGATCGTCATCCTCCTCGTCGGCGCCGTCGGCATCGGCGCCTTCTCGACGACGAGCGAGGCGCGCCTGGCTCCCGGGCAGTCCCTCGCCGTCGGCGACTACCGGCTTGCCTATGTGGAGACCGAGCAGCGCCGCGGCGCGAACGCGCAGGAGCTGCGGGCGCGCCTGGACGTCTACCGGGGCGACGACCGCCTCGGCACGATGCGGGCCGGCAAGAACCGGTACCTCGCCGAGGAGCAGACGTCGAACGAGGTGGGGATTCGCACGGACTGGCTGCGCGGCGAGGACCTCTTCGTGATCGCCGACCAGTTCAACGCGGACGGCTCCGTCTACCTGAAGGTGCTCGTGAACCCGCTCGTGAACTTCATCTGGCTCGCCGGGCTCGTCTTCGTCCTCGGCTCGGTCGTCGCCATGTGGCCGGACGCGCGCGAGCAGCGGCGCCTCGCCCAGCGCTTCGCGGGCGAGGGAGCGCTCGCGCGGGCCTAGGCCCCCGAGACGGTGGTGGAGACGGTGGCTCTCGTGCTCGGCGCCATCCTGACCGTCGCCTGCGTCGTCTTCGTGGCGCGGCCGCTGCTCCGTTCCGACGGCGACGAGGAGCGCGCCGCCGCGCCCGGGGAGGACGAGCGTCTGCGGCTCCTCGAGGCCCGCGACCGCGCCCTCGCCGCGCTGAAGGAGCTCGAGTTCGACCACCGTACGGGCAAGGTCTCCGACGCCGACTACCGGGCGCTCGTCGGCCCGCTGCGGCGCGAGGCCGCGGAGGCGCTGCGCGCGCTCGGGCATGAAGAACGGGTGGAACGGGAAGAGGACCCGGTCGATGTCCACCGTTGAGTGCGCCAACTGCCGCGCCAGCGTGCCCGTCGAGAGCCGCTTCTGCCCGGAGTGCGGGCGGCCGCTGGTCGCGGGGCCCGGCGAGGGGCGTTCGTCCGTGCGCCGGCTCTGGCCGCCGGAGTGGGGTCTGCTGGTCGTCGTGCTCCTGGCGGCCGCCGGAATCATCCTCCTCGGCGCCCAGGCCTGGCTGTGGGGAGCGCTGCTCCTGCTCCTCGCGGGCGGCGTCTTCCTCCTCCAGCACCTGACCGAGCGCCGTGCGAGCCGCATCGTGATGGGCAACGTCCGCGCGCGGCTCTCGGCGCACCGGGAGCTCGTCAGCGCCCGTTCCCGCGGCCAGATCGACCTCTTCCGGCTCCGCCGCGAGCTGGCCGAGCTCGAGGCAGAGCGAAGCCGCGGATTCCACGAGCTCGGACGCGTCGGCTACATGCGCGACCGCGCCGGCGTCCAGGCCGCGCGGGCTCACGTGGACGACGTGAGCGCGCGTATCGCGGCCAAGCAGGCCGAAGTGGAGGCGCACCTGCACGACATGCGCAGCCGCGTGCGCGCCGTGCAGGCGCAGGCCGCTCCGACCTGGGAGCTGGAGTCGCCGCCGGAGCCGCCGCGCATCCCCGAGCCCTATCCTCCGCCCGACGAGGGGACGCCCCCGGGCCCGGCGCCCGTACCGGAACGCGGTCCCGAGCCCGTCCCCGAGCCGTCGCCGGAGGAGCCGGCGCCCGAGCCGCAGCATCCGCCCGCGCCGCAGACCCGGCGCCGGCAGCATCCGCCCGCGCCGCGGACCCGGCGCCGCCGCGCCTCGTAGGGGCGCGTTTTGCAGCGGGTTCGTGCGCGCTCCGGCTCGCACGCCGACCGGTGTACGTGCTAGAACACCGCCTTCGAGACCGATAACCCCCGGCGGTGAGGCGCAGGGAGCCCTGCCCGGCCGCCGAACCAAGCCCAGGTGGTCGACGCTCGCCGCATCCGTTTCCCCCTCGCGCTCCTCGGCGCGGTCCTGCTCCTGGGCGTGCCGTCGGCGCTGGGGCAGACACTGTACGACCGCCAGGCCGACGTCGATCGGCGGATCTCCGGCCTCCGCGAGGACATCGAGGCCGCCAAGGCGAAGGAAGGCGTCCTCACCAGCGATATCCGGAGCGCGAGCGAGCGGATCGAGACCCTCTCCGGCGACATCGGCGCGCTCTCCGGCCTGATCGCCGAGCTCGAGGCGGAGCTCGCCGTCTACCGCGCCCGCCTCGCACGGCTGGAGGACCGCTTCGAGGAGCAGACGCGCGACCTCGAGCACCTCAAGCGCCAGTACACGCTCGCGCAGCGGCAGCTCGAAGGCCGGCTCGTCGAGCTCTACCAGAGCGAGGAGACCGACTCGTTCGGCGTGCTGCTCCAGGTGCAGAGCCTCGGCGACCTCATCGACCAGCTCGAGTACTTCGACTCGATCGGCCG
>JAICGP010000254.1 GCA_025923055.1 Thermoleophilia bacterium | reverse complement strand
CGGTAGGAGTCGGTGGCGGCCATGACGAGCTTCCCGGCCTCGAAGCGGACGAGCACTCCGGTCAGCACGGGGCGGGACTCGTCGCGCGACGCCGAGCGGCCGACGCGGGCGATCGTGTCGAGGAAGGCCTCGCGCTCGACGGTGAACGCGGTCTCGGGCTCGATCTCCGGCAGGCGCGGGAAGTCCTCGGGGCCGTAGGTGTTGAGCTGGTACGACGCGGAGCCGCAGGCGAGGCGGGCGACGCCCTCGTCCGCACGGTGCTCGAGCGTCACCTCACCGGCGGGGAGCAGCCGCACGATGTCGACGAGCAGCCGCCCCGGGACGACGACGGCGCCCTCGTCGTCCACGCGCGCCTCCAGCGAGTCCCGCAAGGAGATCTCCATGTCGGTCGCGCTCAGGTGCAGGCGGCCGCCCGCCGCGCGCAGCATGATCCCGGCGAGGATCTGCACCGTCGTCCGGGTCGAGACTCCGCGTCCCACCACCTGGAGCTTCTCGGCCAGCTCCTCCTTGCCGCACACAACCTTCATCGTCGTGGCGGCAACGGTATCCATGGTCGTCATTTAAAGAAAACCTCTTGTCGTAGTGGTAGAGAGTGTGAACGACGGGGAAGACGGCGTGATTCGGCTTGAGCAAAGGGCGCCGCCGGTGGACGGCTTCTGGGGACAACGTGACGATATCGACAGGCCGCGCGCGGTCGGCCGGACCGTCCCCAGCGTGGCGACGTTCTCCACAGGCGTCGTCAACGGGCCTGCTTGACGCGGGCCGTGAGCTCCTGCACGAGGTTGTAGACGTTGCGGTCCTCGCGGATCAGCTTCGCGATCTTCGAGGTCGCGTGGATCACCGTCGTGTGGTCACGGCCGCCGAACTTCTTGCCGATCTTGGGGAGCGAGCTGTCGGTCAGCTCGCGACAGAGGTACATCGCCACCTGGCGGGGATAGACGATCGACTGCGAGCGCCGGTCGCCGGTCAGCTCCTGGAGCGACATGCCGAAGCGCTCGATCACCGTCTGCTGGATCTGCTCCACGGAGATCTCCGGCATCTCGCCCTGCGGGAAGACGTCCTTCAGCACCTCCTGGGCGAGCTCGACGGTCATCGGCCGGCCCGTCAGCGAGGAGAAGGCGACCACGCGGGTCAGCGCGCCCTCGAGCTCGCGGATGTTCGTCGAGATCCGGCTCGCGATGAACGTGAGGACCTGCGAGTCGGGGACATGGATGGCGTCCGTCTTCACCTTCTTGCGCAGGATGGCGATCCGCGTCTCGAGGTCGGGCGGCTGGATGTCCGTGATCAGCCCCCACTCGAAGCGGGAGCGCAGGCGCGACTCGAGCGTGGCGATCGCGCGCGGCGGGCGGTCCGAGGAGATGACGATCTGCCGGCCGGCCTCGTAGAGGCTGTTGAACGTATGGAAGAACTCCTCCTGGATCCGCTCCTTGTTCTCGAAGAACTGGATGTCGTCGATCAGGAGGACGTCGTAGTGGCGGTAGCGCTGCTTGAACCCCTCGATGCGCTTGTCGCGCAGCGAGTTGATGAAGTCGTTCATGAAGGTCTCGCTCGTCAGGTAGCGCGCCGTGAGGTCGCCGGCGTGCTCGCTGACGTAGGCCGCCACGGCCTGGAGCAGGTGGGTCTTGCCGAGGCCCGTGCCGCCGTAGATGAAGAGGGGGTTGTAGGCCTGCGCCGGCGCCTCCGCGACCGCGAGCGCGGCCGCGTGCGCGAACCGGTTCGACGAGCCGATCACGAACGAGTCGAACGTGTACTTCGGGCTGAGGCCGTCGGGAGAGCGCGGCGCCGCCGGCGGGAGGCGGAGCTCACGGGAGGGCTGCAGGTCGCGGACCGCGATCCGCAGGGCACGGTCGGCGCCGAGCGACTCCCGCACCATCGCCTCGAGCAGCCCGCGGAAGTGGCCCTCGATCCAGTCGCGCGTGAAGTCGTTCGGGACGAGGAGGACGAACGCCTCGTCATCGAGCGTCCCGGCGCTCGCGCTCGAGAACCACGTGGTGTAGGTCGCGTCGTTGAGCGCATCGCGGAGACGACCGGAAACCTCGCTCCAGAGACCGTCCGCAGTCAACTCTGAGGTCTGGTCCACGCCCTCGTTCCGCTCCTACGCCGCCTCCGGGAAGCGGCGATCTTAGCAACGCGCCTCGTGGCGCTCAACGCCTGCCCCTGGGGAAATCGGTGAGCGACGAAAGGGGCGTTTTGCAGGCACTTCTACCCGTCCACACACTTGTCCACAACTGTGGAAAGGTAGCCGCTCGCATCATCTCATGCGCGTTCGCGGCTGTGGATTACGGTCAGCGGGTTGCGATCGCGCCGGGTCGCCAACGGGCTCCTCTATACTGGGCCACCGGTCGCCTCGCGACCGTCCGACACTCCCTCTCCCGTGAAACGAACGTACCAGCCGAACGTGCGCCGGCGGAAGCGGCGCCATGGATTCCGGGCGCGGATGGCCACGCGCGCGGGCCGCGCGATTCTGAAGCGGCGCCGCGCCAAGGGGCGCAAGCGCCTCTCCGCCTGAGCGGAGCAGAGTGAGCCGCCGCCACCGCCTCTCCCGCTCCCGGGACTTCGACGCCGTGTACCGCAGGGGCCGGTCGTTCTCGACGCGCTTCCTCGTCCTCTACGCCTTCCCGCGCGAGGACGACCGGGAGGGCGGTCCGCGGCTCGGCCTCGCGGTCTCCCGCAAGCTCGGCGGCGCCGTCGAGCGGAACCGGCTCAAGCGGCGGCTGCGGGCGGTCTTCGAGGAACTCCGAGAGGGGCTGCCGGCCGGGCACGACTACGTGCTCGTCGCCCGACCGGGCCTGGCCGAGGCGGTTGAGAGCCGCGGCTTCCCGTGGCTGACGGAGCGGGTGGCGGACGTCTTCCGCCTCTCCGCGGGGACCGGCTCGTGAGGCACGTCGCCGCGCTGCCCATCCACGCCTATCGGCTCCTCGTCAGCCCCCTGCTCGGCGCCCGCTGCAAGTACCACCCGACGTGCTCCCGCTACGCGCTCGACGCGCTGCGCGAGCACGGGACCGTCCGCGGGCTCGTCCTGGCCGGCTGGCGGCTCCTGCGCTGCAACCCGTGGAGCCACGGCGGCGTCGACTACGTCCACGAGCAGACGCTCTTCGGGCGGAGGCGATGAACCCGCTCCACCCGATCGAGGAATTCCTCACCGCGGCCCTCGAGTGGCTGCACTCGACCGTCGGGCTGCCCTGGGCCTGGGCGATCGTCGTCCTCACGCTCGGCGTGCGGATGGTGCTGCTCCCGCTGACGATCAAGCAGTTCCGCTCCATGCACCGGCTGCAGCAGCACGCGCCGGAGCTGAAGGCGCTGCAGCAGAAGTACAAGCACGACAAGCAGCGCATGAACGAGGAAGTGATGAAGTTCTACCGGGAGAACAAGGTCAACCCG
>JAICGP010000253.1 GCA_025923055.1 Thermoleophilia bacterium | reverse complement strand
GGGTAGCCGTTTATATACGAAGCCTCCGGGGACCTCGATGGATTTCGACCTGACCGAAGAGCAGCGCGCCCTGCGGGACTCGATCCACGAGTTCGCGCGCCGCGAGCTGAACGACGACGTCGTCGAGCGCGACAAGAGCGGAACGTTCTCGCGGGAGGCCTGGCAGAAGTGCGCCGACATGGGCCTGCTCGGGCTCCCCGTGCCCGAGGAGCACGGCGGCGCCGGTGCCGACGCGCTGACGACGATCGTCGCGCTCGAGGCGCTCGGCCGCGCGTGCACCGACAACGGCCTCATCTTCTCCGTCAACGCCCAGATGTGGGCGTGCGAGACGCCGATCGTCCGCTTCGGCACCGAGGAGCAGAAGCGGCGCTGGCTGCCCGGTCTCTGCGACGGCTCCCTGATCGCCGCCCACGGGATGAGCGAGCCCGGCTCCGGGTCGGACGCCTTCAGCCTCGGCACCACGGCGCGGCGCGACGGCGACGGCTACGTCCTCGACGGCTCGAAGACCTTCGTCACGAACGCGCCCGAGAGCGACCTCTTCGTCGTCTTCGCCACGATCGACAAGGAGCTCGGCTTCGCAGGCGTGACGGCCTTCCTCGTCGAGCAGGGCACGCCCGGCCTCACGGTCGGCAAGCCGCTCTCGAAGATGGGCCTGCGCACGTCGCCGATGGGCGAGCTCTTCTTCGAGGGCTGCGAGGTGCCGGTGGAGAACGTCCTCGGGAAGCCCGGCCAGGGGATGCTCGTCTTCGACTCGTCGATGTCGTGGGAGCGGAGCTGCATCCTGGCGAGCACCGTCGGCGGAATGGAGCGCCAGCTCGAGCGGTCGCTCGCCTATGCCCGCGAGCGGCGGCAGTTCGGGCAGCCGATCGGCAGCTTCCAGGCCGTGTCGCACCGGCTCGTGGACATGAAGCTGCGCCTGGACACGGCGCGCCTCCTGCTCTACCGGCTCGGCTGGCTGCTCGACCGCGGCGAGCCGGCGACCCTCGAGTCGGCGCTCGTGAAGCTCTACCTCAGCGAGTGCTACGTCCGCTCCAGCCTCGACGCGCTCCAGGTGCACGGCGGCTACGGCTACATGACGGAATACGAACTGGAGCGCGACGTCCGGGACGCGATCGGGAGCCGGCTCTACTCGGGGACGTCCGAGCTCCAGTACGAGGTGGCCGCGAAGAACCTGGGGCTCTGAGGTGAGCGAGCGGCTCCTCCACGACCTCCTGCGCGACTCGGCGGACCGGAATCCGGACGGCCCGGCGGTCGTGGACGGCGAGCGCAGCGTCACGTACGCCGAGCTCGAGGCCCGCTCGAACCGGCTCGCCCACCTGCTCCGGGAAAGCGGCGTCCGCCGCGGCGACCGCGTCGGCCTCTACCTCGACAAGTCCCTCGAGAGCGTGCTCGGCATCTACGGCATCCTGAAGCTGGGCGCCACCTACGTCCCGCTCGACCCGGCCGCGCCGCCCGCCCGCCTGGCCGGGATCGCCGCGAACGCCGACCTGCGCTGCCTCGTCACCGGCCCGGAGAAGGCCGAGCACTGGGGGCAGCTCGTCTCCGAGGGCGCGCCGGTCGAGACGCTCGTGGCGCCGGCCGCCGGCGAGGGCGAGCTCGAGACGCCCGCGGGGGTGAGGCTGCTCGCCGGCCCGGCGCTCGACGGGCAGCCGGAGGAGCCCCTCGGGGACGTGCTGCGCTCCGACTCGGACCTTGCGTACATCCTCTACACGTCCGGCTCGACCGGCGTGCCGAAGGGCGTGATGCTCTCGCACCTGAACGCGCTCGCGTTCGTCGACTGGGCCGCGGACGAGTTCGCCGTCAGGTCCGAGGACCGCCTCTCGAGCCACGCGCCGCTCCACTTCGACCTCTCCGTCTTCGACCTCTTCGCCGCCGTGAAGGCGGGCGCCCCGGTCGTGCTGGTCCCCGGCCAGCTCTCGCTCTTCCCGGTGGAGCAGGCGCGCTGGATCCGCGACTCCGCGATCACGGTGTGGTACTCGGTGCCGTCCATCCTGACGCTGCTCGTCCTGCGCGGCAAGCTGGCCGAGGTCGGCCTGCCGGAGCTGCGGACGATCCTCTTCGCGGGCGAGGTCTTCCCGACCAAGTACCTCCACGCGCTCATGCAGCTCCTCCCCCACGTCCGCTTCGCCAACCTCTTCGGCCCCACGGAGACGAACGTGAACACGTGGTACGAGGTGCCGCGCTGGGAGGGCGAGCCGCCGCTGTCGATCCCGATCGGGAAGCCCGTGCGGGACGTGGAGATCTTCGCCGTGGGCGAGGACGGGTCGATCCTCGAGCCGGGCGAGACCGGCGAGATGTACGTGCGCGGGCCGACGGTCATGCAGGGCTACTGGGGCGATGCCGAGCGGACCGCCGCGACCCTCTTCACCGGCTGGGGCCCCGGCTCGAGCCCCTTCCCCACCTACCGGACGGGCGATCTTGCCTACGTCGACGGGCAGGGCGACTGGATCTTCCTCGGGCGGCGCGACTCGCAGATCAAGAGCCGCGGCTACCGCATCGAGCTCGGCGACATCGAGGCGGCCCTGCACCAGCACCCGGCGGTCGTCGAGTGCGCCGTCGTGCCGATCCCGGACGAGCTGGTGACGAACCGGATCAAGGCGTTCGTCGTCACCCGCGGCGAGGTCGGCGAGGACGAGCTCGTGAGCTTCGTCTGCGAGCGTGTTCCCCGCTACATGGCCCCGGAGCTGTTCGCCTTCCGCGAGACGCTGCCGCGGTCGTCGACCGGTAAGGTAGACCGCCGCGCGCTCGCCGACGAATCCGTAGAGATGACCAGTGTCGATTGACCAGACCGCCCAGCGCATCCGCCAGCTCATGGTCGAGAACCTGACCTACGGCGGCTCGTGGAGCGAGGTGGACGAGGACTACCCGCTGCTCGCGAAGCACGTGATCGACTCGCTCGGGATGCTGAAGCTCGTCTCGCTGATCGAGGAGGAGTTCGACGTCGAGATCGACGACGACGACGTCGTCCCCGACCACTGGAAGACGATCAGGGACATCGCCACGCTGGTCGAGTCCAAGAAGTCCCCGTCACAATGAGACGGTGGAGATCCGCGAGCAGGTCGAGCAGGAGGCGATCGAGGCCAACCGGGCCTCGGCCTCGCTGAGCGACGAGGCAGTCGCCTCCGCGCTCACGGAGGCCGCGGCGCTCGTGCGCGAGCGGAGCGCCGCAGTCCTCGCCGCGAACGAGGCCGACTGCGAGGCGGCCGCGGGGCGCCTCGACGAGGGCACGCTCGACCGCCTGCGCCTGGATGCCAAGCGGATCGAGACGCTCGCCGGGCAGGTGCAGGCGACGGCCGCGATCGAGCCGCTCGAGCGCGAGATCGCCTCGTGGTCGCTCGCCAACGGGCTCCAGGTCAGCGAGCGGCGCATCCCGATCGGCACCGTCGGCGCCAACTTCGAGGCGAGGCCGAACGTCGCCCTCGACGTCGCCGG
>JAICGP010000252.1 GCA_025923055.1 Thermoleophilia bacterium | reverse complement strand
TTCCAGGTGCACATGCACACGATCGGCGACCGCGCGGTCCGCGAGGCGCTGAACGCGACCGAGGCGGCCCGCCGGGCGAACGGCGAGCGCGACCGCCGCTTCCACCTCGCGCACGTCCAGCTCGTCGACCCCGGCGACCTCGTCCGCTTCCCCGCGCTCGGCGTCGCCGCGAACGTCTCGCCCTACTGGGCCTGCCGGAGCGATTACGTCACGGTGCTCACGGAGCCGTTCATCGGCCCCGAGCGCTCGGCGCGGATGTACCCGTTCGCCAGCCTCGCGCGCGCGGGCGCGAGGCTGGCGTTCGGAAGCGACTGGACGGTCTCGACGCCGAACCCTCTGCTCGAGATCGAGGTGGCGGTCACGCGCACGCCGCCGGACGACCGCGGCGCCGAGCCGCTGCTGCCGGAGGAGGCCCTCGACCTGCCGACGGCGCTGGCCGCGTTCACCTCGGGCTCGGCCTGGGTGAACTTCCTCGACGACGAGACGGGCACGATCGCGCCCGGCAAGCTCGCCGACCTCGTCGTCCTCGACCGCGACGTCCTCGACCCGGGCGCCGGCCCGATCGGCGACGCGCGCGTGCTCCTGACGCTCGTCGAGGGAGAGGCGGTCTACGCCGACGCGGCGCTGGGCTGGTAGGCCTGCTCGCGGCGCAGCCAGTCGGCGAAGAAGGGCTCCACGATCCGGTAGACGTCCTCGAGGTCGCGGGCGGCGATCTCCTTGGTGACGAGCGCCCCGATCGCCCGCTGGAGCGCCGGCTTCGGCGGCAGGTCGTGAGCGTCGGCGTACGCGGCCGCGTACGGGGAGCGGGTCGGCTCGTCGGCGAGGGCGAGCATGACGAGCCGCTGCGCGTGCGGGGCGTCGTCCCAGAGCTTCGCGAAGTGGTTGTGCTCGGAGCGGAGCGCCTGCTCGACGGCCGTCTCGACGTCGCCGAGACGGGCGAAGTGCCCGCGCGGGACGAGCTCCCAGAGGAAGTACGCGAGCTCCTGCGTCCCGTACGGGTGGCCGCCGGCGGCGTCGAGCACGCGGTCGAGCGCCTCGTCGTCGATGCCCTTCTCCGTTGCGTCGAACCGCGCTCGCAGGAAGCGCGCGAAGGCCGCCGGCTCGATCGGGCCGATCTCGAGGCGCTTCGCGCTGCGCCAGAACGGCTCGTTCCGGTCCTCGAAGATCCGCTCGAGGACGTGGCGCTTGCTGCCCAGGTAGACGTGCGCCACCTCGGGCTGCTCCTGGAAGACGGCCCGCAGCAGGTTCGGGAAGACGGGGTCGAGCGACACGATCTCCTGGAACTCGTCGAAGACGAGCACGACCCGCCGCCCGCGGTCGGCCGCGATCTCGCCCGGTAGGGCGAGGAGCGCCTCGATCGTGTCGTCGATGTCCGCGCGGCGGCGGGCCGCGTGGAACGTGAAGCGGAGGCTGGCGTCGGCCGGGTCGACCTCCATCGTCGGCACGACGCGCAGGCCGCGGAAGAGGTTCGCGGCCCGCTCGAGCGTCCCGCCGACGGCGCCGGAGAGGTCGCGATAGACCGTCTTCGCGAGCGCGGCGGCGAGCCGTTCCTTCGTCGGCGTCTTCATGAGGTCGCAGTAGGCGACGAGCAGCCCCTCGCGGATCGCCTCCTGTGACGCGCGGAGGACGAGCGAGGACTTTCCGTAACGGCGGGGCGCGTAGACGAGCACGTCCTGGCCGTTGCGCATGTCGGCGGCGAGCTCCCGGAGCTCGCTCTCGCGGTCGGTGAAGGCCTCGTCGAGAGCGAGGGCGCCGAACGTGAACGGGTTCGTATGCGGCACTGCATTACGCAGTGTTGCATACGATTCGCATGCACCTGTGCATAATGCGCCGGTGCATACCGGCGTCTGTGCCCTACGCCTCGACGAGCACGCGCCCGTCCTCGACGCGGGCGGCGTAGACGGCGGCGCGGTGGGACGGGTCGTCGAGGCACACGCCAGTCTCGAGGTCGAACTCCCACCCGTGCCACGGGCAGCGGAGCACCCGCCGGCCGGCGAGCGTGTAGAGGCCCGGCGCTCCGGCCAGCCGCTCGCGCACCGTCCCCCGGCACAACGGGCCGCCGTGATGGGGGCAGCGGTTGCGAATCCCGTGCACGGCGCCGTCCGGCTCGGCGACGACGCCCACCTCGCGGCCTCCGATGCGCGCGACGAGCGACCCCTCGCGTTCGAGGTCGGCTGCCGAGCCGACGTCGTGCCAGTCAGCCACGCGCGGGCAGGCCGAGCCGGGCGCCGTAGAGCTCGGCGGCGTTCTCGTGCAGCACCTTGGCGCGCCACTCGTCCGGCAGCCGCTTGAGCATGAAGCCCGGGTCGTCGAAGTCCCAGTGGGGGTAGTCGGACGCGAAGCACAGGTTGTCCGGCGCCCCGGCGGCGGCGAGCATCCGGAAGAGGGTGTCGTCCTGCCCGTCGGTGTGCTCGAGCGGCTGCGTCGAGAAGCGGACGTGCTCCGCCGCGACCTCGCTCGGCTTGCGCGCGAGCCAGGGCACCTCGCTCCGGAGCGCGCGCCAGTTCGTGTCGAGCCTCCAGAGGATGCCGGGCAGCCACGCGATCCCGCCCTCGATCAGGAGCACCTTCAGCGCCGGGAAGCGCTCGAACGTCCCGTGGCAGAGGAGCGAGACGAGGTGCGCCATCGTCGAGCAGGCCGAGCCGAGCGTGTGCCACTCGATGTAGAAGGTGACCGGGCCCGCGCCGCCGGGCGGAGCGGCGATGCCCATTCCCTCGCCGCCCGTGTGGATGGCCACGGGGAGGCCGCATTCGGCGGCCGCTTCGAAGATGGGCAGGTAGCGCGGCTCGCCGTAGGGTCGGTCGGCGCCGCCGCAGAGGAGCACCTGGACGAACCGCTCGTCCTCCGCAGCCCGGCGGATCTCGGCGGCAGCGGCCTGCGGGTCCTGACCCGGGCAGAGGATGGAGGCCCTCAGGCGCGGCTCGGCGTCGAGCCAGCGCTCGCGCAGCCACTCGTTGTGTGCCCTCGCGAACTCGGCGGCGCGGTAGGGGCTCGGCATGAGCGAGACGAGGACCGCGTCGTCCCCGTTCAGGACGCCCACGTCCGTGCCGCTCGGGTCGAGGAGCTCCCGCGCGACGGTCTCCGCGTCGGCGGCCGGAGGCCGCCCGTTCTGGTCGATGTCCTCGCGGAACCAGGAGGAGGGGTGCGCCCACGAGTAGCCGGGGAGCCCCAGCGACGGCCCCTGCGCGCGGAACCACTCGCGCTGCGCAGGGTCGACGTGGGCGAGCAGCTCCTCCGGGTCGCCGACCTGCGGGTGGATGTCGCAGTCGATCACGGGCGGACCTTACCGCGCTACCGAGGCGGCGTCCGCGCCGGACGTGTCGGTGCCTGGCACCGGCACGGCTCGAGCCGACATGCCCGCTCGTCGCCGCTGCGCTGGTCTCGACGTCGGCGGATCCAGAGGCGGGAAGCGCCCTCGAGCACGCCGCGTGGCCGACGAGGACAAGTCGCCGGCGGACGTGTCGGTGCCTGGCACCGTCACGGCTCGTAGGGACGTGCCCGCGGGTCAG
>JAICGP010000251.1 GCA_025923055.1 Thermoleophilia bacterium | reverse complement strand
CTTCTCGAGGTCGGGCCGGGCGTCGCCCTCACCGGGCTCCTCTGCACGCTCATCTCCTACCACGGCCGCCACCACCCCGCCGAGCGCCGCTGACGCGTCCCGACCGGACAGTGCCCTTCGAGACACGCCGGGGTCAGGCCCCGTCGTGTCCGTCCGGGACCCGGCAGGTGCCTGGCACCGGACATGGCCTCGCCGCGCGCCTCAAGGCGACGGGCCGCACGAGGGCCCGCGAGGAGCCTACGGAGCGGGCATGCCCGCTCCGGACACGACGGGGTCAGGCCCCGTCGTGTCCGTCCGGGACCTGGCAGGTGCCTGGCACCGGACGCGGCCGCGGGAGCCGAGCCGGCCGGCTTCGCCGGCCTCGCTAGGAGCCGGCCGTCGGCGCCGGGCTCGGCTCGATCTCCTCCTCGTGGCCCTCGACGTGGACGTCGGGGAGCCAGCCGAGCCACGACGGCAGGTACCAGTTCCAGCGGCCGAGCAGCGTCATCGTCGCGGGGACGACGACCGACCGGATGATCGTGGCGTCGATGAAGAGCGCGACGGCGACGCCGAAGCCCATCTGCTGGAACATGACGAGGTCGCCGCGCGCGAAGCCCGCGAAGACGGCGATGATGATGAGCGCGGCACCCGTGATGAGACGGGCCGTCGACCCGACGCCGAAGGACACCGCCTCGTCGCTCGAGCCGGTCTGCGTGTAGCGCTCCCGGATGCGGCTGAGCAGGAAGACCTGGTAGTCCATCGAGAGGCCGAAGAGCACCGCGAAGAGGAAGAGCGGCACCCAGGCCTCCACGATCTCGACCTGCTGGAAGCCGAAGAGCTCGTTGCCGACCCCCTTGATGAAGACGAGGACGAGCAGCCCGTAGGCGGCGCCGACGGAGAGGAGGTTCATGGCGATCGCCGTGGCCGGCACGACGATGGAGCGGAACGCGACCGTGAGCAGCACGAAGCTGAGCCCCAAGACGAACGCGAACACGATCGGCAGCCATGCGTTCATGACGTCGTAGTAGTCGACGTCCTCCGCCGTGTCCCCGGTCACGAAGACCTCCGCGTCGACGCCGGCGAACGCGGCCGGGATCGTCTCGGCACGCAGGTCGCGCACGGCCGCGACCGCCTCGGGGGAGACGGCGTCGCCGGCCACCGGCACGGTCAGGGCGACGAGATCTCCGCCCGAGCTCGTCTCCTCCTCGGGCTCGCCGAGGATCGGCCGCTGCACGACCTCCTCCTTCAGTCGGTCGACGGCCGCCCGGACGTCGGGTGAGCTCGCGTCGCCCTCGACGACGATCTGCACGGGGTCGGTCGTCTGGCCGGGAAACTCGCGGTTCAGGAGCTCGAAGCCCTGCTTCGACTCGAAGCGGTCGGGCAGCGTGCTGATCCCGGCAGTGCCGGTCTCGAGCGCGAGGACGGGGACGGCGGCGGCCACGAGCAGCGCTACCGCCGCCGTGAGGCTCGCCGCCGGGTGGCGCATGACGACCGTGACGATCCGCCCCCAGAAGCGGCTCTCGGCGCCCGCCGCCGCGCGCCCGAAGAAGGGGATGCGAAGCGAGTTGAGGCGGTCGCCGAGGAGGCTCAGAACCGCGGGAAGCAGCGTCAGCGCCGCGACCACCGAGACGATCCCGACGAGGATCGCACCCGTGGCCAGGCTGCGCATGATCGTGTTCGGGACGAGCTCGAGCCCGGTCATGGCGAGCACGAAGGCGGCTCCGCTGAAGAGCACCGCCCGGCTCGCCGTCGCGCCGGCGGTCACGATCGCGTCGAGCTTCTCGCGACCCTCGGCCCGCTCTTCCCTGAAACGGCTCAGGATGAAGAGCGAGTAGTCGATCCCGAGCGCCAGGCCCATGCCGAAGATCATGTTGGTGACGAAGATCGACAGCTCGAAGACCTGGCCGACGAGCGCCGTGAGCGCGAGGGCGACGACGATCGCCAGCACGGCCAGCACGAGGGGGACCACGCCGGCCACGACCGTGCCGAAGACGAGCAGCAGCACGATCAGCGCCGCCGGCGCGCCGAAGAAGAGCTCGCCCTCCTGGAGATCCTCCTCGGAGAGCCGGCCGAAGTCCTCCTCGAGCGCGAGCTCGCCGGTGAGGGCGGCGTCGAGTCCCGGCTCGGCGTCGAGGCGCTCGACCGCGTCGACGACCGGCGCGACGTTCTCCTCGCCGTCGACGCCCAGGGCGACCCGGAAGGCCGCAGCGCTCCGGTCGCGCGACACGAGCTCTTCCCCGCCCTCGTCGAACGGGCCGATCACGGCGGTCGCGCCGGCCTGCCGGAGCTCCTCCGCGAAGGCGTCGAGACGCTGCCGGCCCAGGTCGTCCACCGTGCCGTCCTCGACGCTCACGACCACGACCTCGCTCGGCTCCCGCTCGAGCTCCTCGGCCGAGGTCGGGAAGCGCTCGGCGAGGAGGTCGTAGCCGCGCCGGGAGTCGGTCGCGCTCGTCACCTCGCCCTCGCTCGTCAGGACGTCGCCCAGCAGGACGGCGGTGATCCCCATCGACAGGACGACGACGGCGAGCCAGATTCCGACCGTCCGCCAGGGATGCAGCGCGCAGGCCCGGGCCAGCGAGTCGGTGGACAGCCTCACCGTCCCGACGCTAGCGCGTCACGGCGGCGAGGGCCAGCACGAAGCCGACGGAACTACCGCTCCGAGTCGTCGACGTCCGGGTCGAGCTCGTCGGCGCGGCGTGCGTGTGTCTCCGCGACCTCCCGCTCGTTCTGCGCGCGCTCGAGTTCTTCCTGGGCGGCCGCTTCGCGCTCGCGGGCGCGGAACGACTGGAGCTCGGCCTTCTCGCGATGCTGGCTCGCCTCGACGCGCCGCTCGTCGAGCTTCCGGTTTCTCGAGCGGCTCACCACCCAGAGGACGACGGCGACGAGGAGCACGGCCGCGACGGCGATGACCACGATCAACCAGGTGTCCATGGCGCCCTTCTGCCCGGGGCGACAGGCCGGCAAACTGCGCCGCTGTAGAGTGCCGCGCGTGCTCGCGATCACCGCCGGAGGCTTCCGCTTCGACGCGCGCCTCGAAGAGGAGGCGGCGCCGCGGACGATCGCGGTCCTGCGCTCGCTCCTCCCGCTCTCGAGCCACCTCGTCCAGGCGCGCTGGAGCGGCGAGTCGGCCTGGGTGCCGATGGGCTTCGAGCTCGAGCTCGACCTGGCGCCGGAGAACGCGAACAGCTACCCCGCCGCCGGCGAGCTCCTGCTCTACCCCGGCGGCCTCTCCGAGGTCGAGATCCTCTTCCCGTACGGCGCCACGTGCTTCGCGAGCAAGATGGGGCAGCTCGCCGGGAACCACTTCGCCACCATCGAGCGGGGCCGCGAGCAGCTGCCCGAGCTCGGGCGCGCCGTCCTCTGGGAGGGAGCCCAGGACATCCTCCTCGAAGAGGTCTAGGACCTAGACCATCGAGGGTTCCGCCTCGTGGGCGCCGTTGGTTTCATGGCGGCCGACCACCATCTAGGAGGCCATCTGTGGCAAGAAGTACCTGTGCAGGCCGCGCGGCGGCCGCGCTGCTCGTCGCGCTCGTCGCG
>JAICGP010000250.1 GCA_025923055.1 Thermoleophilia bacterium | reverse complement strand
TCGCGTGCCTCCACCTCCGGCCCGGTCTCGTCCCGCAGCGCGGCGAAGACCGGCCGCGGCGCCTGGAAGACGGCGAGCGTCCGCAGCCACCAGCGCTTCTCCCGGCTCGGATCGGCAGCCCGCTGCGCCTCGGCGCTCACACCCGGAAGGGTACTCGCCGGCCGTCGCAGCCTCGTCTCCTTCAGACGTGCCGGTGCCTGACCCCGCACCGCGTCCGGGCGGCCACGTCCGCCGAAGCGAAGACCCTGCAAAGAGGCGGTTCGACTCGTCCGTGCGAGCCATGCCGGTGCCTGGCACCGGCATGGCCGTGGAGGACGCGGCTGGACGCGACCGCGAGGGCCACGCCCGGGTCAGACCCCGGCGTGGCGGCTCCGGACGGGCGACCCTCTACCAGTCGTCGTCGTCGTCTCGGTCGAGCGGCTCGACCTTCGGCCACGGGCGGCGCATGACTCTCCGGTATCCGACGACGCCGAGCGCGAGGTGACCGACGAGGAGGACGGCCGCCGCGGCGAGCAGGAACCAGAGTCCCGGCCTCCAGAACGGCGCGCTGGAGAGACCGACGACGAGCAGCGCCGCCACCGCGACGCCGACGACGGTCATGACGACTCCCAACACGCCCCGTGCCTCGCGGGACGGTCGACCGGTTGCGTCTTCCCCTCGGATGCCGTGACGATAGGCGATCCGGCGGGGTCTTACGCCGCCGCAGGCGTCGCGCTCGGGAGCAGTTCCCGAAGGAACTGGCCCGTGTAGCTCTCGGCGACGTCGGCGACCTGCTCGGGCGTCCCGGTCGCGATCACCTCGCCGCCGGCCTCGCCGCCCTCCGGGCCGAGGTCGACGAGCCAGTCGGCCTGCTTGATGACGTCGAGGTTGTGCTCGATCACGAGCACGGTGTTCCCCGAGTCCACGAGCCGCTGGAGCACCTCGAGCAGCTTCTCGATGTCGGCGAAGTGGAGGCCCGTGGTCGGCTCGTCGAGGATGTAGAGCGTCTTCCCGGTCGCCACCTTGGAGAGCTCGGCGGCGAGCTTCACGCGCTGGGCCTCGCCGCCGGAGAGCGTCGTCGCCGGCTGGCCGAGCTTCACGTAGTCGAGCCCCACGTCGTTGAGCGTCTGCAGCCGCCGCCGGATCTTCGGGATCTTGGCGAAGAAGGCGAGCGCCTCCTCGACGGACATCTCGAGGACGTCCGCGATCGACTTGCCCTTGAAGCGCACCTCCAGGGTCTCGCGGTTGTACCGCTTGCCGCCACACGTCTCGCAGGGGACGTAGACGTCCGGCAGGAAGTGCATCTCGATCTTGATCGTCCCGTCGCCCTTGCAGGTCTCGCAGCGCCCGCCCCGGACGTTGAAGGAGAAGCGGCCCGGCTTGTAGCCGCGCACCTTCGCGTCGGGCGTCTGCGCGTAGAGCTCCCGGATGTGGTCGAAGAGCTTCGTGTACGTGGCGGGGTTCGAGCGGGGCGTGCGCCCGATCGGCGACTGGTCGATGTCGATCACCTTGTCGAAGCACTCGATCCCCTCGCAGGCGATGTGGTCGCCGGGCTTCACGCGCAGCCGGTGGAGCCGGTTGGCGAGCGCCTTGTAGACGACCTCGTTGACGAGCGTCGACTTGCCCGAGCCCGACACGCCGGTCACGCAGACGAGCTTCCCGACCGGGAACTCGACGTCGATGCCCTTGAGGTTGTGCATGCTCGCGCCGCGCACCCAGAAGGAGCCGGTGTCCTCCACGCGCCGGTCGGGGACCGGAATCGCGCGGGCTCCGGAGAGGAACTGCCCCGTAACCGACGCGGCGTTCCGCTCCACCGCGGCGGCCGGGCCCTCCGCGACGACGTGGCCGCCGTGCTCGCCCGCGCCCGGCCCCATGTCGACGAGCCAGTCGGCGGCGCGCATCATCTGCTCGTCGTGCTCGACGACGAGCACGGTGTTGCCGAGGTCGCGGAGGCGCTCGAGGGTCGCGATCAGCTTGCCGTTGTCGCGCTGGTGCAGGCCGATGGACGGCTCGTCGAGGATGTAGAGCACGCCGACGAGCTGCGACCCGATCTGGGTCGCGAGCCGGAGTCGCTGGGCCTCGCCGCCCGAGAGCGTCGAGGCGGCCCGGTCGAGCTGGAGGTAGCCGACGCCCACGTTGTCGAGGAACGTGAGCCGCTCGCGGATCTCCTTGATGATGCGCGCGCCGATCAGCTGCTCCGTCTCCGTGAGCTCGAGTCCGTCGAGGAACTCGATCGCGCGCGTGACGGAGAGCTGGGTGAGCTCGTGGATGTTGCGGCCGCCCACCGTGACGGCCAGCACCTCCGGCCGCAGCCGCGCTCCCTTGCAGGCCGGGCACGGCCTGAAGCTCATGTACTCCTCGATGCGCTCGCGCTGCTGCGAGGAGTCGGTCTCCTTGTACCGCCGCTCCAGGCTCGGGACGATCCCCTCGAAGGCCAGCATGTACGCCCGCCGGCGACCCATGCGGTTCCGGTACGTGACGTAGATCTTGTCGCCGTTCGTCCCGTAGAGGAAGAGGTTCTGCTGCTCGTCGGTCAGCTCCTGCCAGGGGCGGTCGATGTCCATCTCGTACCGCTCGGCGATCGCCTGGATGATCGACTCGTAGTAGCTCGAGCTGCCGAGCGACCACGGCACGAGCGCTCCCTCGCCGATCGAGAGCGTCGGGTCGGGGACGAGCAGGTCGGGATCGATCTCCTGCTGGGCGCCGAGCCCGGTGCAGCGCGGGCAGGCGCCGTGCGGCGAGTTGAAGCTGAAGACGCGTGGCTGCAGCTCCGGGAGCCCGACGCCGTGCTCGGGGCATGCGAACCGCTCCGAGAACGTCAGCGGCTCGCCGCCGACGACGTCGATGGTGACGAGCCGGTCGGCGAGCTCCAGCGCGGTCTCGACGGAGTCGGTGAGGCGGTGGCGAAGGTCGTCCTTCATGACGAGCCGGTCGACGACCACCTCGATCGTGTGCTTGAGCTTCTTGTCGAGCTCGATCGGCTCGTCGAGCTCGCGCTGCTCGCCGTCCACCTTCACGCGTGTGAAGCCCTCGCCGCGGAGCTGCTCGAGCAGGTCGCGGTACTCGCCCTTGCGGTCGCGCACGACGGGCGCGTTGACCGTGAACTTCGTCCCCTCGGGAACCCGGAGGACCTGGTCGACGATCGTCTCCACCGACTGCCCCGCGATCGGGCGCCCGCAGATGGGGCAATGCGGCCGGCCCACGCGCGCGTAGAGGAGGCGCAGGTAGTCGTAGATCTCCGTCACCGTTCCCACGGTCGAGCGCGGGTTCCGCGAGGTCGTCTTCTGGTCGATCGAGATCGCCGGCGAGAGCCCGTCGATCGAGTCGACGTCGGGCTTCTCCATCATCTGCAGGAACTGGCGCGCGTACGCGGAGAGCGATTCCACGTAGCGGCGCTGGCCCTCCGCGTAGATCGTGTCGAAGGCGAGCGAGGACTTCCCGGACCCCGAGAGGCCGGTGACGCAGATGAGGGCGTTCCGCGGCAACCGGACGGTGACGTCCTTCAGGTTGTGCTCGCGGGCGCCGTGAACGACGAGCTCG
>JAICGP010000249.1 GCA_025923055.1 Thermoleophilia bacterium | reverse complement strand
CGCCCGCAGACCGCCGTAGGCTCGGCGGGCAGGAGCGCGGCGCAGAGCGCCGACGCCGCCGTCGTGTTCCCGATCCCCATGTCGCCGACCGCGACGATCCCGGTCCCGTCGCGGACGACCTCCTCCGCGAGCTCGGCGCCGGCCGTGATGCCCGCGAGCGCCTCCGCGCGCGGCATCGCCGCTCCCTCGGTCGCGTCGGCCGTGCCGGCCCCGAGCCTGAGCGCCCGGATTCCCGGGCCTTCCACCGGCTGCAGCGCGCCGGCGTCCACGACGACGAGCCGCGCCCCCGCCTCGCGCGCGAGGACGTTGATCGCCGCCCCGCCCGTCGCGAAGTTGGCGAGCATCTGCGCCGTCACCTGCGGCGGGTAGGCGCTCACTCCACGGGCGGCGTAGCCGTGGTCGCCGGCCGCGACGACGACGGCGGCGTTCGGTCGCCCCGGCACGGCCGTTCCCCGGATCGCCGCGATCCGCACCGCGAGCGCCTCGAGCGCGCCGAGGCTGCCGCGCGGCTTCGTCTTCACGTCGAGGGCCTCCTGGGCGGCGCGCCCCGCCGCCTCGTCCACGGGCTCGATCCGTGCGAGCAGCGCGTCGAGCGTCATCCGAGCTCCAGCGTCCGGCCCGCCACGACGAGCAGCGCCCGCTCGGCGGCGGCGGCGACCACCGCGTTCACGCGCCCGTGGACGTCGCGATAGCGGCGGCCGAGCGGCGTGTCCGGCACGATGCCGAGGCCGACCTCGTTGGAGACGACGAGCGTCGGCGCGCTCCGGGCCGCGGCGAGCGCGGCGAGCTCGCCCGCCGCCCGCTCGACCGCCTCGTCGCTCCAGCCGGCCTCGAGGGCGTTGGACGTCCAGAGCGTCAGGCAGTCGACGACGACGCACGCCTCCTCGGGCGCCCCGGCCAGGGCACGGGTGACGTCGAGCGGGACCTCGAGGGTGCTCCAGTCGCGCGGCCGCTCGGCGCGGTGACGCTCGATCCGAGCCGCCATCTCCTCGTCGCGGACCTCGGCGGTCGCGACGACGACGACCGGCCCGCCGGAGCGCGCGGCGAGCCCCAGCGCCAGCGCGGTCTTGCCGCTTCGGGCCCCGCCCACCAGGAAGACGAGGCCCATCAGGACACGGTCTCTTCGGCCTTCACACGGGGCCGGAGCGGAACGACGGCGATCCCGGCCTCGGCATCGGAGAGCACGCGCACCTCGGCGCCGTAGTGACGCGCGACGAGCTCCTCCGTGAGGACCTCGTGCGGCCTCCCGCTCGCCGCCTCCCTGCCGCCGTCCATGAGCACGAGCCGGTCGGCGTACTGGCCCGCGTGCGTGAGGTCGTGCATGGCGCTCAGCACCGTGAGCCCGCGATCGGCGCGGAGCGAGGCGACGAGCTCGAGCACCTGCTGCTGCGCCCCGACGTCGAGCGCGCTGGTCGGCTCGTCCAGCAGGAGCAGCTCGGCGTCCTGGGCGACGGCTCGGGCGAGGACGGCGCGCTGGCGCTCGCCGCCGCTGAGCGAGCCGAGCCGGCGGTCGGCGAGGTGCGCCGCGTCGAGCCGGGCGAGGGCAGAGCGAGCAGTCGTGACGTCGCCGGGGCCGGGGCTGCCGGCGTAGCCGAGGTGCGGGGTCCGGCCGAGGACGACGTACTCGAGCACGCTCGCGTCCGGCGGGATCACGGGGATCTGCGGCACGACCGCGACGCGTCGAGCCACTTCGCGACGGCGCAGGGAGGCGACCTCGTCGCCGTCGAGCACGATCGATCCGTCGTAGGGCACCAGTCGGGCGACCGCCCGCAGGAGCGTCGTCTTCCCGGCGCCGTTCGGGCCGATCAGCCCGAGCCAGCCGCCCCGCTCGAGGTCGAGGGTGACGCCGTCGACGACGCGCACGCCGTCGAGGTCGACGCCGAGCCGCTCGACCGCGAGCGCCGTCACGGCCCCACCGTCCGCGTCGTGCGGAGAATGACCGCGAAGAACGGCGCGCCGAAGAACGCCGTGACGACGCCGATCGGGAGCTCGGCGGGAGCGATCACGGTCCGCGCGAGCAGGTCGGCGAGGACGAGGAAGCCCCCGCCGACGACGAACGAGAGCGGGAGCACGATGCGGTAGCTCGTTCCCGCGAGGAGCCGGATCGCGTGCGGGACGATGATGCCCACGAACGCGATCAGGCCGCTCAGCGCGACCGCCGCGGCGGTGCCGAGCGTCGCGGCCGCGACCACGATCAGGCGGACGCGTGCTACGGGGACGCCGAGGCTCGCCGCCTCGTCGTCGCCCACCGCGAGGACGTCGAGCAGCCGCCGGTGCCAGAGGAGGACGACCGAGCTGACGGCCACGTAGGGCAGCATCACGACGACGTCTCCCCACCCGGACGTCTCCAGCTGCCCGAGGATCCAGCTGTAGACCTCCTGCACCGTGTCGGTGCGGTGCTGCTGGACGAACGTCTGGAGCGCGGTGAGGAAGGCGGCGACGGTGACGCCCGCGAGGATGAGCGTCGCCGTCGAGCGCCCCCCGCCCACGGAGCGGCCGAGCACGTACGCCGCGGTGACGCCGCCCATCGCTCCCAGGAAGGCGGCGACGGGGCGCAGGTCGCGGCCCGCCGCGCCGCCCAGCTCGTACGCGATCACGAGGGTCGCCCCGAGGCCGGCCCCGGCCGCGGCGCCGAGCAGGTACGGGTCGGCGAGCGGGTTGCGGAAGACGCCCTGGTAGGAGGCGCCGGCGGCGGCCAGCATCGCGCCGACCAGGAGACCGAGCACGACGCGCGGCGCCCGGAGCTCCCAGAGGATCGCGTCCTCGGTCTCGGATAGCGGCGAGGAGACGCCGAGGAAAGGCACATGGCTCAGCACCTCGCGAGCGACCCGGCCCGTCCCCAGCCCGACCGGGCCGATCGCGAGCCCGAGGAGCACCGACACGAGCAGGAAGAGGGCCGCGGCGACCGCCCAGCGCGCGGAGATGCCGGGAAGCGCGCCGGCCGCGCGCGCAGGCAGTCGTCCCCGGGGGCTGGCGGCACGGAGCACTACGTGCCGCCCGCATCCTCGATCTCGGCCACGACGAGCTCGACGAAGTCGACCGTGCGGGGCCCCCAGCGGGAGGCGACGTCGTCGTCCGCCTCCACGACCCGGCCCTCGGCGACGGCGCCGATCTGCTTCCAGCCCGGGCGGCCGGCCAGCGTCGCCGCCGTCTGGCCGCAGCACTTCGTGTCGGCGAGGACGATGAGGTCGGGGTCGGACGAGAGGATGTACTCGGCCGAGAGCTGCGGGTAGTCGGGCGCCTCCGCCCCGGCCTCGTCGGCGATGTTCTCGAGGCCGAGGAGCTCGTAGACGCTGCCGACGAACGTCTGCGAGGTCGCCGAGAAGAAGTCGGGGCCGAGCTCGTGGTAGACGGAGAGGCCCTCGGCGTCGTCAGCCGCCGCCGCGGCCAGCTCGTCGATCTTCGCGTCCATCTCTTCGACGAGCTCCTTCGCCTCCGCGGCATGGCCGGTCGCGGCGCCCAGCTCCTCGATCTGCCCGTACGCCTCCTCGAGGTCCGCCGCGGCCGGCTGCAGGAGAACGGTG
>JAICGP010000248.1 GCA_025923055.1 Thermoleophilia bacterium | reverse complement strand
TCCGTCGAGGCCTTCGGTGACCTTCTCCCCCTCGGCGCCGGCCAGCGCCTTCGCGCCCTTGTCGACCTTGATCCCCGGGATCGCGCCGGCGTCCTCGAGCACCTTCGTGAACGAGACGCCGTCTCGCGTCGACTGGCGGATCGTCTCGTCGTACAGGATCACCCCGGAGATGTGGTCGCCCAGCCCGGGAGTGGTGAACAGCATCTCGCGGTACGCGCGGCGGTTCTCCTCCGTCGACTCGACGTCGATCGACTTCAGCCGCTTCTCGATCGTCCCCGTGCTCTCGTCGGCGGCGAGGATGCCCTTTCCCGGCGCGACGAGCGCCTGCGCGGTCGCTTCCAGCGTTTCCTCTGGCATCGCAGCTCCTTCCGTCTCTCGCCGGAAGTATTCCACGGCGCCGCCGGCTGCTACCGCCCCCGGTGAACTAGGTGAGGAAGCCGATCATCGTCTCGAGGCGGGCGTTGATGTCGTCGGCCAACACCCCGAACGTGAGGATGAGAAACGGTGTGATAACGGCGAGGACGACGGCGTACTCCGCCATCGTCTGCCCTTCCTCCGGATGCCTGCTCTGCGTGTTGGTCAAGCGGACACCTCCTGCCAGAACGGGCGGATCCGCAGGCCGCTCGTCCGAGTCTTGACCACATCGTCGTCACGGCGGCTCGGCTCGCCAATCCCCCCTCCGAGCCAATTTCCCCCGGCGGAAAGCGGTCCGCCCGGTGGTATCGTTGGCCCAAGCGCGCGGACGTAGCTCAGTTGGTAGAGCATCAGCTTCCCAAGCTGAGGGTCGCGGGTTCGAGCCCCGTCGTCCGCTCTCCCGGTTCCGCTCCGGAACCATCCGTTCACCGGACCGAAACCCACGACTCGCAAGGCTTCCGTCAACCTCTCGGTCGGGAGTAGGGAACCAGGCGCCGACTAGAGCGCACGGAGCTGGCTCGACTCCCATCCGACCTCTCAACCGGGGAGAGGGCGTCTTGCGGCCAGCGAGTGGACGCCCTCTCCCTTCGCCCGGCTTGACATATTCCCATATCAGCATGTAATCTCCCGCCGTGGCACGAGCGGCGACCACGACGGATGCGTTCAACGCGGTCGCCGAGCCGCGGCGGCGGGCGATCCTCGACGTGCTCGCCGGCGGCGAGCGGCCCGTGAACGATCTCGTGCGTGTGCTCGGCCTCGCCCAGCCTCAGGTGTCGAAGCACCTGCGCGTCCTCCGGGAGGTCGGGGCGGTCGACGTGCGCGGGGAGGGCAGGCAGCGGCTGTACCGGCTGAACGGCCACGCGCTGAAGCCGATCCACGACTGGGTGAAGGCCTACGAGCGCTCGTGGTCGGAGCGGTTCGACCGGCTGGACGCCGTGCTGGAAGAGCTCAAGCAAAAGGAGGAAGGAGATGGCGGTGACGAGTAGCGGAACGGCGACGGTGACGCTCCCCACGGACGAGCAGATCCTGATCACCCGGGAGTTCGACGCGCCGCGAAACCTGGTCTTCCGGGCGTGGACGACGCCCGAGCTGGTCCGCAGGTGGTGGCACGCCAACCGCGGCGACGTGACGGTCGTCGAGATCGATCTGCGCGTCGGCGGCAGGTGGCGGTACGCGATGGTCACCGAGGACGGCTTCGAGGTCGCCTTCCACGGCGAGTACCGGGAGATCGTCCCCGACGAGCGGATCGTCGCGACCGAGGTCTACGAGGGCCTCCCGGAGGGCGTACCCGAGGAGGAGGCGGTCACAACGGCGACGTTCGCCGAGCGGGACGGCCGCACGACGGTCACCCTCCTCGTGCAGCACACGAGCAAGGCGCACCGCGACGGCCACATCGACTCCGGGATGGAGGCAGGCCTGCAGGACGCGCTCGACCTCCTCGAGCAGGTCGCGATCTCGCTGGGCTGAGCAGACGGTCGTCGCGAGCGCGGTCGCGATACCCCCGGAGATACCCCGTGCGGCGCCGTGGGCGCGGCTATCGTCCGGGAACCGTCCGGGGGGACGGTGAGACGGGGAGGCGCGGGTTGGCGGTCCAGCCTGCGCCTCTCGCCTCTCTCGACCCGGTCGACCGCCGGCGGGAGCGACGTAGGCACCGCCCGCACCTGGGTGTAGGTTCAAGGCCGCGGTGAGCCTCCGCGCCCGGATCGAGCAGAAGTGGAACGACTTCCGCGCCTGGCGCGAGGCGCTCCCCGGCCGACGGCGGGCGGTGCGGGCGCTTGCCGCCATCCCGCTCTTCCTCCTCGCCTTCGGCGTCCTCGTCGCGCTGAACGTCCTCCTGCGCGCCGGGGGCCTCTGGGGAGATCTCGTGTTCGCGATCGCGGTCACGACCGTCGTCCTCTGGGTGCTGACCAGGCTCTCCAAGCCGCTCGTCGGCGAGGACAAGCGCTTCCACGCGTTCCCGCGCGCACTCTCCGGCACGGTCTTCGCCCTCGTCGGCGCTCCGGTCGCCTACGTCACCTGGCCCGTCGGCGCGGCCCTGCTCCTCGTGCCCGTCGCGGCCTGGCTCGTGGCGTACGCCGTGCACAAGAAGCGGAGGCCCCTGCGCTGGATGCCGCCCCTCTGGGCGGCTGCCTTCGTGGGCGTCGGGCTCGTCCTCGTCTTCGTGCTCGTGCGGACGCCGCTCTCCCGGACCGACCCCGTCCCGCGGGCCCTGCCCGCCGCCCAGATCGAGGAGGCGGAGGCCGAGCTCGCCGAGACGTTCCGCCCGCTGCTGTTCCTCGACTCGGGGGAGCAGCGCTACCCGCTCGACATCGAGGATGCGATCGCGGAGGGGCGCATCTCCATGTGCCGCGGCGCCGTGTCCGGGGACGACTGCGTGCGCCTCGAAGCGCCGGCCGAGCTCGACGACGCCTTCGACTACCTCGAGGTCGCCGACGCCGCCGCTCCGCGGCGCGGCGGGGACGCGGGCAGCGCCTACTACTACCACGTCGTCCGCGAAGGAGAGACCGTGGTGGTGGACTACTGGTGGTTCTACTCCCGCAACCCCTCGCCCGTCGCGGGCGAGGTGTTCTGCGGCCCCGGGCTGCGCACGCCGCCGTTCACGTGCCAGGAGCACGCCGGCGACTGGGAGGGCGTCACCGTCGTGCTCGAGCCGTGTCCGGCCGAGGCGCCGACCTGCGTCGACGTCGCCGGGGGGCTCCTCGGGCCGACGAGCGTGCGCTACGCGCAGCACGAGCACGTCGTCCCGTACGCATGGGACGAGCTGGAGGAGCTCTGGGACGCGTTGCCGCGGCCGACGAGCGAGGCCCTCGGCCCGGTCTGGGAGACATCGGTGCTGCCAGCGGCTGCCGCTGGCGAGCCGCGCCCGCTCGTCTTCGTCGCCCGCAACAGCCACGCCTCCTATCCGTTCGCCTGCTTCCGGAGCTGCAGGCAGGTGGGCCGGGACCTCCCGGAGGCGCGCTTCGACGCCGGGCAGCCCTGGACTCACAACCCCGACGGCTGCGACGGCTGCGTGAAGCCGCTGCCCGTGACGGCCGCCGGCGAGCCGGCGCTCTGGAACGCCTTCTCGGGCCGCTGGGGCGCGCAGCGGTGCATCCTCGCGGGCGCCTACTGCGACCTCTCCGGCGCCCCGCGCGG
>JAICGP010000247.1 GCA_025923055.1 Thermoleophilia bacterium | reverse complement strand
TGGCGGCAGCCTACCGCCGGCTCAGAGGCGCGCGAGGCGGACCTCGTGCGCCACCGCGTCCGCCGCGAGGAAGCGAAGGAGCCGCCGGCCCTCGGTTGTCACCGCGGCGGCGGCCTTCTTGGCGAGCGGCTCGACGTGGCTCACGACGAGGGCGGCCCTCCGCCCGGGGCGGTCCCGCTCGAGCCGCCAGACGCCGCGGAGGAGGCCGTCGACGAGGAGCGAGCCGCCGCCCTGCACCCAGGCGGCCGACAGCAGGCCGCGATGCTCCGGCGACCCGAAGCGCGACCGGTCGGCGTGGGAGAGCAGGAGGTTGTCGTACTCGGGGAGGAAGCGCGGCGGAGCCGGGGTCCTCGGGTCGGGCCGCGGCGCGGCGGGCAGGTCGAGCAGCTCGCGCCCGCGCTCGTCGCGAAACGACGTGAGGCGAGGCCGGAGCCGGTCGACGACCTCTCGCATCCGCGTCAGGCCCGACCAGGCGGAGACGTCGGCCACGGTCGCCGGCCCGAACGCCGCCAGGTAGCGGAGCACGACGTCGCCGGCCGGCGGGTCGGCCGCGAGCGGCTTCCCCAGCCAGGCCTCGGCCGTCGTCCCCGTGACCTGGGCGGTCTTCCCCCAGACGCCCCGGGGCGGCACCTGGACGAAGGCGAGGCGGTTGCGGCAGGCGTACGCGAGGGCGGCCGCGTCGTGCGCGGGGAAGCGCTCCGCCAGGGCGGCGCGGAGCTCGGGCCCCGTTCGCGGACGCTCGGCGAGAAGCGGTCGGGCGAAGCCGAGAACCGCGTCGAGGTCGACCCCGTCCAGGGCGGGGCCGTGCTGCGGGTGGCGCGCGAGCTCGCGGTCGAGCACCGGCTGCGCCAGCGGGCGGAGCACGAGGCAGTCGGCCGCGGTGAGGAGGTGCAGCGTCCCGCGCATGGCGACGATGCGGACCGCCTTCCGCTCCTCGAGGAGCCGCCCCAGCTCCTCGGGCCGGAAGCCCTCCAGCCGCGACCACAGTCCCAGGTACGGGTCGAGCGGCACCTGCGCCTGCATGCCGACCAGGTGCGCGAGGGCCTCGAGCGGCGAGAGCGGGACGCGTCGGAGGAGGAGCTGCCGGGCGAGCGTCGCGCGGTTGAGAGCGCGGTCGCCCAGGACCTCGGCGCTCACGGCAGGACGGCCGCCTTCAGGAGATCGCGCGGCGGGTCGGCGAAGAGACCGGCGACTCCCTCGAGCCCGACACGGTGCGTGACGAGCCGCTCCCACGGATGCGCGCCGCTCGCGAGGAAGGCGAGGGCGGCACGAACGTGACGCGGCGTGTGGTGGAAGGCGCCGCGCAGCGTCAGCTCCTCGTAGTGGAGCCGGAACGTGTCCACCACCAGCTCGCGCCCGCCGAAGAAGAGGACGGTGCCGCCCGGCCGGACGAGCTCGAGCGCGTCGTGCCACGCCTCCTCGGTCCCGACCGCCTCGACGACGACGTCCGCGCCACGCCCGTCGCCGGGGTCGGCGCCGAACTCCCGGGCGAGCTCGCGGCGCTCCGGGCGGCCCCCGACGACGGTCACGCGTGCGCCGGCGTCCCGCGCCGCCGCGCAGAGCATGAGGCCGATCGGCCCCGGGCCGACGACGGCGACGGTCTGTGCCGCCTCGATCCCGGCCCGCTCGACCCCGTGCAGGCAGCAGGCGAGCGGCTCCGTCATCGCCGCCACCTCGGGAGCGAGCCCGGCCGGGACGGGGAGGAGGTTGCGCCCGGCGATGCGGGCCGGGACAAGGAGGTACTCGGCGTAGGCGCCGTTCAGGAAGGGCCGCAGATTCTCGCAGAGCGTCTCCTGGCCCCGCCGGCAGGGGGCGCACCCGCCGCACGGGGCCGAGTTCGCCGCCACGACGCGCCGCCCCGTGGCCGTGTCGATCCCGCAGAACTCGTGGCCGAAGGGGCTGGGCGTCTCGGCTAGGAGGAGCGGATGGCCGCGCCGGAAGGCCTTCGCGTCGGTGCCGTCCGTGAGCGCCACCTCGACCTGCACGAGGATGTCGCCCGGCCCGGGCTCCGGCCGCGGGACCTCCTCGACCCGCAGGTCGCCGGGGCCGTGGAAGCGCAGGGCCCTCACGGCGTGAAGACGACCTTGACCGCCTCGTGCGCCCGGTAGAGGTCGAGGCCTTCGCCGAAGCGATCGAGCGGCAGCGTCACCGTCGGCACGGGATCGAGCTCGGGGAGCAGGGCGACGGCCTCGCGCATCGCGGCCGGGGTCGCCGAGCAGGAGCCGACGACGGCGAGCTCGCGGCGGAGGATCGCCTCGAAGTCCAGCCCGGGGCGGTCGGAAAGCCACGAGAAGACGAGCAGCGTCCCGCCGGGCTCGAGCGCCGCGAGCGCTCCGTCGAGCCCCGCGTGTGCGCAGAGGACTGCGGAGTCGACGGTCCCGTCGGCGGGGCCCGCGCCGTAGCCGAGCGCGAGGTCGAGCCGGTGGGGGAGGGGGTCGGCGGCCAGCACCTCGTCCCCACGGCGGACGAGCGCCTGCACGAAGAGGAGCCCCGCGAAGCCGCAGCCCACGACGAGCACGCGCCCGCGGGGGATCCGCTCGAGCGCGCGCAGCACGCATGCGAGCGGCTCGGCGAACGTGCCGGTCGCGTCGTCGACGCCGTCCGGCAGCGGGACGGTGGCAGCCGCGCGCGCCCGCTCCGCGAACCCGCCGGGGACGATCGTCGGCGCCGGGAAGCGCTCGCAGGTCGTCTCGTGCCCCGCGCGGCAGCGCTCGCACTCCCCGCACGGCAGGTGGTGGACGAGTGCCACGCGCCGGCCCTGCGGGTCCTCGGCGGCGACCTCGTGTCCCAGCACGGTCCCGGCGGCAGCGCGCCCGCCGAGCTTCTGCACGTCCGTCCCGCAGAGCCCGCAGGCGCGCACGCGGACGAGCTCTCCCTCGCCCTCGGGCTCCGGGAGGTCGGCCAGCGCCGGCTGCCCGGCGCCGTCGAGGACGACGGCCCGCATGGCGCCATCGTAGGCGGCGAGAGGAGAGCGCGGAGGCGGGCCGAGGCCCGCCTCCGCGCCTCTGGGCTCAGCGTGCGGCGAGCCCGACGGCTCCCGCGGGAAGCCCGCCGACCGCCCCGATCGACTCGAGGCTGCCGTCGGCCGCGACGACGAACCCCTGCACCTCGGGGACGCCGCTGTTCAGCGAGTAGAGGAGCCGGCCGCGCTTGGCCGGGGCCAGGTCGAGCGGACCCGCGCCCGTCTCCGCGGTCTTGCCGTCCGCGTCGAGAAGCGTCAGCGCCCCACTGGGCCCGATCCGGTACCCCGAGATCGAGTTGCTGCCGGTGTTCGTCGTGTACGTGTAGCGCCCGTTCGGCGTCACGACGACCCAGCAGGCGGCCGTCTCCGTCGTGCCGAGGCTGGCCGTGATCGGCGAGACCGTCCCGTCGCGCGCGAGCGAGTAGGACGAGAGCGCGCTCGCGTCCGGAGCGCCCCCGAAGGCCTCGGAGACGATCAGGCGCCCGCGCCGGTCGAAGGCGAAGCCGAAGGGCGTCTGGCCGGCCGACGGCTGCGCGATCGGGCCGCTCGCGTAGCCCCGTCGCACCCTGTACGTGACGATCAGGTTCGTCGCCTTCTCGGTCACGACGAGGTGG
>JAICGP010000246.1 GCA_025923055.1 Thermoleophilia bacterium | reverse complement strand
GCGAACTCGCCGGCGACCTTGGGGATCGCGTCGCTGCGGCGGACGACCTCGCCGACGCGGCCGCGCTGCAGCTCCCTGCGGGCGGGCGCGCTCATGTCGTTCGCTTTCGTGTCGCTTTCGGCACGGCCCGCGCGCCACGGCTGCGGTCTTGCCCGTTAGCGTCGTAAGCGGGTGGTGGCCCGGGGTGGCCCCTCACGACGCGCCCCCCGCGGCCGCGGCTCGGACCGCGTCGAAGATCTTCGCGTACCCGGTGCAGCGGCAGAGGTTGCCCGAGAGCGCCTCGCGGATCTCGTCGTCGGTCGGCTCGGGCGTCCGCTCGAGGAGCGCGGCCGTCGCGACGACGAGGCCTGGCGTGCAGAAGCCGCACTGGACGGCGCCCGCGTCGACGAACGCCTCCTGGACGCGGTGGAGCCGGCCGTCCTCGGCGAGGCCCTCCACGGTGACGAGCTCGTGCCCGTCCGCCTGCGCGGCGAGGACGAGGCACGCGCAGACGAGCTGCCCGTCCAGGAGCACGGAGCACGACCCGCACTCGCCCTGCTCGCACGCGTTCTTCGACCCGGGCAGGCCGAGCCCCTCGCGCAGCGTGTAGAGGAGACTCTCGCCGGCCCAGACGTCGGCCTCGCGCCGCTCGCCGTTCACTGTCAGCTCGATCCTCACGTCAGCACCCGCTCCAGGGCACGCGCCGCCAGGACTCTAAGTGCGTGACGCCGGTAGGCGGCCGTGCCGCGGACGTCGTCGATGGGGCTCGCCGCCCCGGCGACGCGCTCGGCGAAGGTGGCGCGCTCGTCGAGCGGCGCCGCTATCAGCGCCGGGACGGGGCCCGCGGAGCCGTACGCCGCGCGCAGCTCGCCGCGCTCCCGGTCGGCCGCGACTGCGAGCGAGCAGACGGCGATCACCATTGCGTTGCGCGGCCCGACCTTCATGAACGTCTGCCGGGAGCCGGACGGGGCGATCCGCACGGCGACGATCAGCTCGTCTTCGCCGAGCGCGTTCCGCTTCGGGCCGACGAGGAAGTCGGCTAGGGGCAACGAGCGCTCTCCGCGCACGCTCGCCAGCTCGACCTCGGCGTCCTCGACGAGGAGCGGCGGCAGCGCGTCGCCCGCCGGCGAGGCGGTGCCGAGGTTGCCGCCGATCGTGCCGCGGTTGCGGATCTGAGGCGAGCCGACCGTGCGCGACGCCTCCGCCAGCGCGGGCAGTAGACCGGCGAGCTCCCCCTCCATCGCCTCCGTGTACGTGAGCCCCGATCCGAGGCGGAGCGAGCCGTTCTCCCGCGACCAGCCGCGCAGCTCGGCGACCTCGTTCAGGTTGATGATCGTCTCGGGCCGGGCCCGGTCGAAGTTGAGCTCGACCATCAGGTCGGTGCCGCCCTGAATCGCACGCGCGTCCGGGCGCTCGGCCTTCAGGGCGAGGGCCTCCTGCAGCGAGCGGGGGGTCAGAACCTCCACGCGTGCAGGGTAATCCATGCCGCCCTGGCGCTTGCACACCGCATGGTTCGGGAGTCTCTAGGGCACCGAGGCGCCGGCCTCGCCCTCGACGACCTCGGGCACCGCGGGGACAACGACCCGCTGCGCGCTCGCGGCGCCGGAGAGCGGCTCGACCTCGACGAGGTCGACGGCGGCGGGAAGCTCGGCGCCGTCCAGGTGGACGACCGCGAAGCCCGAGGTCTCCTCCCCTAGCCCGAAGACGCCGCCGGCGCCGACGGAGCCGCCGTCGACGAGGACGTGCCCGCCCTCCGTCTCGACGTGCTGGCGGTGGTCGTGCCCGGTGAGCACGAGCACCGGCTCGCCTCCCTCGGCGGCGAGCTCGTCGAGCAGGGCGTGCGCAAGGCCGTGCCGGTGGACGAGCACGACGTCGGGACGCTCGGGCAGCCCTGCGAACCAGTCGAGGAACTCGCGCCGGGCGTCCTCGAGCTCCCGCTCCTTCAGCTCGAGCAGGCGGCCCTGGAAGGTGCCCGTCGCGCTCTCAAGCGGATCCTGCCAGCCGGCGACGCGCAACCCGGCGATCTCGGCAACCGGCTCGCCGTCCGTCGTGCCGTCGGCACGCAGACGGCCCGTCTCGGTCAGCACGACGACACCTTCGCGGGCCGCGGCGCGCATGAGCGGGCGCGAGTCGTGATTCCCGGAGACGGCCACGACGGGGCTGCCGAGCCGGGCGAGCCCGGCGACGATGCCCGCCTCGACCCGCGTCCCCCGCTGCGTCAGGTCGCCGACGAGGAAGACCGGCTTGCCGCTCGTGAAGCCCTCGAGCGCCTGGAGGACGAGCCCGTTGGAGTGGAGGTCGGAGGCGACGACGAGCGAGCGGTCGATGGTCGCGGGCTCCCGGTCGCCGTCCCCGGCGACGGCGATCAGCCGCGTCAGACCGGCGACGGCCTCGCCGTAGGAGTCGCCGTAGCCGTCGCCGCCGGCGAGGACGCGCTCCGAGAACTCGAGCAGCCGCGGGAGCTCCTCGCCGTGCGCGTAGAAGGTCGGCTCTCTCAGGGCGCCGTAGTCGAAGCGTGAGACGCCTGCGCCCGTGACTGCCACCGCGGCGAACGACGCGGCGAGCCCGGCCGCGGGGCCGAGCAGGAGCCAGCGCCGCCGCCCGAAGCCGCCCGCCGCGACGGCGCCGCCGAGCAGCCCGCCGACGAGCCCTCCCAGGAGCGCGAACGCGGCCGCCCGGCGCAGGCCGCCCGCGACCGCGTTCTGCAGCTCCGTCTCGAGCACGCCGAGGCTCGCGTCGGCGCTTCCCCCGGTGCGCAACGCGGCGAGCGCCGCATCGCGATCGAGCGAGCGGAACTCGAGCTCGACGGCCACGGGCGCGCGGTAAGGCTCCGCCCGGACGCCCCAGGCGACGACCGGCACGTAGACGTCGACCGACCCGCGCCGGGCGGGCACGACGCGGACGTCGACGGTGCCGAGCGTGACGTCCTTCGAGGTCGGCGCCGCCGCGCGGAGCGCGACGACGCTCCCGGCGAGCGCAAGCGCCGCACAGAGCAGGACCAGCGCCGCAGTGATGAGAGCCCTACGCATGCCCGTCCCGATAGTTTCGACCCCGGGCGACCGCGGCACGACCCTCGAAGGTCGAGAGTTGCGGCACGAGGCGTGATGCCGAGAGAAGTGCCGCCGCTACGACCGAACGGCGGGCGGATCCAACGGGCGCATCACCGCTCTGATCCTCGCAGGCCCTGCGGGCGGTAGCGCGCACTGCGTTCCACCGCGGCTGCCGTCATCTGCGCGATGTGGACCAGCAACGCCTTGTCCAGATCGGTGAACGGACGCTCCCCCTCGGGGGCGACTACCAGGACGCCCATCGGCTCTCCATCGAGGGCGGTCAGGGGAGCCGCGACGAGTCCGCCCTCCCCATCGGATGCCTCGACCGGACCAGTGTCCGTCGACTCGGTGGGCACCTGGACGGCGGTCAACGCCTCGCCGGGGAGGTCACGCAGAGCCGGAGGTGCCGATCCCGACTGAGCGAACGCCGGGCTCGCGACGCCGAAACCGCTCGCCGCGCACGCCATGCACCAGGCCGCACGGGTCAGCTCGCGTGTCTGTTCGACGACCAGCTGCAGCACCTCCTCGATGGACGACCGGCCGTGCGCGGCGAGCGAGGCGTCG
>JAICGP010000245.1 GCA_025923055.1 Thermoleophilia bacterium | reverse complement strand
CCTCGGCTCCGGCGACGTGGTCGCCGTGCAGCAGGGGACGACGGGCGAGATCTGGGCGCGCGACAACGTCCCCGAAGGCGTGCAGATCAGGTCGTTCCCCGAGGCGCCGGACACCTACACCGCGCTCGAGGCCGGGAACGTTACGGCCGTCATCTTCGACGAGCCCTCGGCGCTCTCGGAGGCCCAGCGCCGGGAGGATCTCGAGGTCGTCGCGACGCTCGACACCGGCGAGCGCTACGGCTTCCCGGTCAACCCGGAGAACGAGGAGCTGCTCGAGGCCATGAACGCGGTGCTCGCGGAGATGATCGAGGACGGCACCTACGGCGAGATCTACTCCGCGTACCCGGATCTGCCGCCCGGCGGCAACATCGCGGAGGAGTCCTAGGGAGAGCTGAGAACGTTCGCTGTGGACAGCCCGCCCCCGGGCGGGCCGTCCACAACCGAGCGCAAGGAGGTTCCATGAGCGTCACTCGCCTGCGGCTCCCTCCCGTGGGGGAAACCGTGTTTCCCCCACGTGCGCCCTTCCTCGATCCAGTGAGGGAACCTCCCGGTTCCCTCGCACGCCCTCCCCGCGCTCATAGGCCGAAGGGCGACCTATGAGCGTCGGCGAGGGCGCCGCGGCCGCCGGCGACCCACTCCCCGACGAGCCGCGCCGTCCGCCCGACCGGGGGCTCCGCCACACGGCAGGGGAGCAGACGCCTCTCTCCTCCCTCGCGCTCGCGGCCGGCGCGGGCGGGCTCGTGCTCGTCTTCGCCGGCTCGGCGGCCGTCGCCACGGCGTACGGCTGGACGCCGACGGAGAGCCTTGCGGAGGCGATCACGAGCCCGGCCCAGCTCGTCGTGCTCCTGACCTCGATCGGGCTCGGGGCGCTCGCGGGCATCGCCGGCCTCCTCGGCGCGCGCCGGGCGATGACGAAGGGGGCGCGCGAGGGCGCCATCTCGGGAGCCGCCCTCGGCCTCCAGGCGATCGTGCTCGCGGGCTTCCTCCTCTGGTTCCGGAACGGGGACGTGGAGCGCTTCGCGCGCCAGTTCTTCGACTTCGCGCTCCTCTCGGACTTCACCGACCGTTTCCTCCGCGCAGCGGGGAACACCGTCGTGCTCGCCCTCAGCGGCGAGGCGATCGGCATCGCGCTGGGACTCGTCTTCGCCGTCTTCGCGCTCTCGAGCAGGCGCGTCGTCCGCGCGCCGGCACGGGCGTACATCAACTTCTTCCGCGGCACGCCGCTCCTCTGGCAGCTGAGCTTCTTCTTCTTCGGGATCGTGCTCGGGCTCCAGCTCGACGTGGGCGTCTACACCGTCGCCATCCTCGTCTTCGGTTTGAACGCGGGCGCCTACTCGGCCGAGATCTTCCGGGCCGGCATCCAGTCGATCGAGCGAGGCCAGTTCGAGGCGGCCCGCTCCCTGGGGATGAGCTACCTGATGGCGCTGCGGCTCGTGATCCTGCCGCAGGCGATCCGCCGCGTCATCCCGCCGCTCACCAACGAGTTCGTGATCCTCATCAAGGACACGTCGCTCGTCGTCGTCCTCGGCCTGACGCTCTCCCAGCAGGAGCTCCTCTCGACCGCCCGCGACATCTACGCGCAGACGTTCAACGCGACGCCGTTCCTCGCCGCGGCCGCGGGCTACCTGGCGATCACGCTTCCGATGATCCGGGTCGTCACCTGGCTCGAGCGGCGGCTCAGGAGCGGCCTGACCGGGATCGGGGCCTGATGAACAGCGACGGGTCGCTCGTCCGCCTCGAGGACGTCCACAAGTGGTTCGGCGACGACCTCTACGTCCTCCGCGGCATCGATCTCGCCGTCACCCCGAGCGAGGTCGTCGTCGTGATCGGCCCCTCGGGCTCCGGGAAGTCGACGCTCCTTCGCACGATCAACCTGCTCGAGGAGCCCACCGAGGGCCGCGTCCTCTTCGACGGAGTCGACCTGACGGACATCCGCACCGACCTGAACGCCGCGCGGACGGGCATCGGCCTCGTCTTCCAGCAGTTCAACCTCTTCCCGCACAAGACGGCCCTCGGCAACATCACGCTCGCATTGCGGAACGTGCTGGGCCTCTCGAGGGAGGAGGCGCGGGAGCGGGCGGTCGAACAGCTGCGGGAGGTCGGTCTCGAGGAGAAGGCTGACGCCTATCCGGGCCAGCTCTCGGGCGGCCAGCAGCAGCGCGTCGCCATCGCCCGGGCCCTGGCGATGCGCCCGAAGCTGATGCTCTTCGACGAGGTCACGTCGGCGCTCGACCCCGAGCTCGTCAAGGAGGTGCTCGACGTCATGCAGCGCCTCGCCGGGGAGGGGATGACGATGGTCGTCGTCACGCACGAGATGGGGTTCGCCCGCGAGGTCGGCACCAGGCTCCTCTTCATCGACCATGGGCAGATCGTCGAGGAGGGAGAGCCTCGCGAGATGTTCGCGAGCCCGGGCCACGAGCGGACCCGTCAGTTTCTCGCGCAGGTGCTCTAGGCTCGGGGGCGGCCGAAGTAGGCGACGGACGCGACCGCCAGCCCGGCGAGGGACGCGGCCAGGCCGACGAGCGCCGTCTTCGTGGTCATCTCGCGCTTCATGGCCACTGCATCGGCAGAAAGCGGCCGGAGCCTGACGGGGTTCTCAGCGGAACGTGACGTGGCGGGAGCTGCGGAGGACGGCGACCTGCCACGACTCCAGCCGGTCGCCCATGCGCCTCGGGAGCATGAGGTTCTCGGCCAGGCGCGAGTGGGGCAGGCCGCAAGCATGGCCGAGCTCGTGCACGAGCACGCGCTTCGTCCGGCCGCGCAGCGCGCCCCCGTCGACGGTGACGTAGTCCACGAGCGGCCCCAGCGAGCAGCCGGCCTTGCCGAGCACGTCGCGGACGACGAAGACGGTGATCGGGGCCCCAGAGCCGCTCGCCGGGCCGCGCACACCGAAGCGCCGGAAGAAGGCGCCGCCGGGCCCGAAGTCCGCCCGCCAGGAGCCCTCCGCGCAAGGCGAGTCGAGCGCCTCTGGCGGAGCGTGGACGTCGAGCGTCGCCACCATCGGCTCGAGCGCCGGGACGAGGTCGATCGCCGCCTGGTCGCGGAGCACCCGCCGCGCCTCCTCGAGCGCCGGCTCGACGTCGTCGGCCGACGCGACGGGAGCGCCGCGCTCGTCACGGAGGACGAGGACGCGGGCGCGTAGCCGCTTCGGCCGCCGCGAGCCGGCGGCGGTGGCGACGAGGTCCGGGGCGCGCACGAGCCGGTTGCCCGTCTCGCGCAGGACGTTGGCGGCCTCCGTGAGACCTGCTGCGAGAGCCAGGCGGGCCACGGGGCGAGGATACGGGAGGGCTACACTTGCTGCATGGCGCAGGCTCCCGCCCTGCCGAGCGGTTTCGAGCTGCCGCTCGAGCCTCGACTACCCCGCATCGGGTCCGTCGACCAGGTCGGGGTCGAAGAGCGCGCGGGTGCGCTGGCGCGCCGCTCGATCAAGCGAGAGTCGAAGCTCTTCGCGCTCGACCTCGCCGTCCGCATGATGGACCTGACGACGCTCGAGGGCGCCGACACGCCCGGCAAGGTGGCGGCGCTCGCGTCGAAGGCGATGCGGCCCGACCCGGCCGACCTCACCATCCCGCCGGTCGCCGCCGTGTGCGTCT
>JAICGP010000244.1 GCA_025923055.1 Thermoleophilia bacterium | reverse complement strand
AGCGCGAGGCGCCCGCTCCGCCGCCCCCGCCGCCGCCCCAGGCGGCGTTCGTCGTCGAGGACGGCGACACGGGCAAGCCGATCGAGGGCGCCCGGGTCGTCGTCGCCGGCGAGGGGGCGCGGACCGACCGTGACGGCACGGTCAGCGTCGCGGCCCGCGGCAGGCGGGCCGCGGTGCGCATCTCGGCGCCCGGCTACGGCGCCCGCAAGGTCAAGACGCGGCTGCACGAGCGGCGCCCGGTGACGCTCCGCCTCTGGCGGCCTGCCCTCCAGTGGCCGCTCTACGGCGCCACGCGCGCGCGGACGCAGGCGCATCCGGCGATCGACGTCAGGCCGCCGTTCCGCCGGGTCTGGGTCCGTCCGAGCCGCGGCTTCATGGAGTTCTCCGCCGTGGTCTGGAACGGCGTCGGCTACGCGCACACCATGCGGGGCCGCCTGCGGGCGTTCTCGATGTCGGACGGGCACCTGCTCTGGAAGCAGCGCGTGGGGACCCTGACCGCGTCCTCGCCGGCCGTCGACCCGGAGCGCGGCGTGATCGTGAGCACGTCGATGAGCCCGGGCAACGTGACGGTCACGGACATGGACACCGGCCGCGTGCGCTGGCGGTTCCCGAGCGGGACCGCGGAGCCCTCGCCGGTGATCAGGGACGGCGTCGCCTACCTCGGAGCCACGAACGGCAACGTCTACGCGCTCGACCTCGACCGCCGCCGTCCGCGCTGGACGTACAGGGGCGGCGTCAAGATCACGTCGAGCCCCGCGCTCGTCGGGAACCGCCTCTACTTCGGCGACTACGCCGGCCGGGTGGTCGCGCTCGACGCCCGCACCGGGCGCCTCGTCTGGCGCGGAAGCGCGGGCACGAAGGTGTACGGGACGGTGGCCGTCGCCAACGGCCGCGTCTTCGCCCCGTCGGTCGGATCGGGTCTCTCCGCGCTCTCGGCGCGCACGGGGCGGCTGCTCTGGCGCATTCCGACCGGGGCCTACCTCTACTCCTCCCCGGCCGTCTACAGGAACCGCGTCTTCTTCGGGACCTACGGCAGCCGGGTCTACTCCGCCGACGTGCGGACGGGGCGGATCCTCTGGAGCCGCCCCGCCGGGGGCCGCGTCTCGGGGGCGATCCAGGTCGTCGCGGGGATCGTCTACGCCGCGAACATCGACCGCGGCATCGCCGCCTGGAACTGGCGTACGGGCCGGCAGGTCTGGTCGTTCCCGCACGGGGAGTACGTCCCCATCTCGGGGAGCGGGAAGAGGCTTCTCGTGCACGGCCGCGACCGCATCTGGGCCTTCGAGTCGAGACGTCGGCGATGAGGAAGAAGCTGCTGGTCGCGCTCGCCGCCCTCCTGCTCCTCGCCGGGGCGGGCGCCGCCGCCGCCTGGTGGCTGAACGAGCGCGAGACGCGCGACGTCCGCGGCTCCTCGACCAGGGAGTTCCTCGCGACCGAGGAGACGACGACCCGGGCGGAGGAGGAGGTCGAGAGCGAGCCGTGGCCGATCTACGGCCTCAACCCGCAGCGGACGCGCGACGCGGCTGAGTTCGGCCACCGGCCTCCGTACCGGCGCGACTGGGTCTTCGAGGGGAATCATCTGCTCGAGTTCCCGCCCGTGATCGCCGACGGCCGTCTCTACTTCGCGAACATCCGCGGCGGCGTCTTCGCCGTGGACGCCGAGACGGGCAGGCGGGTGTGGCGAAAGAGCCTCGGCTACGTGAGCGCCGCCTCGCCCGCGGTCGGCGACGGCGTCGTCTACCACCCCCTCATGTATCCGCGAGGCAAGCAGGCCGGCCCGTCGACCGGCTTCGTGATGGCTCTCGACGCCGCGACCGGGCGGGAGGTCTGGCGGTTCCGCACCGGCGCCGTCGAGTCGTCGCCGCTCCTCCTCGACGGGACGCTCTACTTCGGCACCTTCGACCACCGCCTGTACGCGCTCAACGCGAGGACGGGGCGGGTCCGCTGGTCGTTCGAGACGGGCGAACCGGTGAAGGGGGCGCCGGCGTTCTGGCGCGGCATGGTCTTCACCGGCTCCTACGACGGGAAGGTCTACGCGCTCGACGCACGCACGGGCCGGCTCAGGTGGTCGAGCGAGAGCCAGGCGGGCCTCCGCGGCGCCGGCAACTTCTACGCCGGCCCGGCGGTCGCCTACGGCCGCGTCTTCATCGGCAACACGGACGGCAAGGTCTACGCGTTCGGCGCCCGCAGCGGCGACCTCCTCTGGTCGCAGTCGACCGGAGACTACGTCTACTCGTCGGCGGCCGTCTCCGATCGCACGGTGTACGTCGGCTCCTACGACCACCGCCTCTACGCGCTCGACGCCGCGACCGGGGACGTGAAGTGGTCGTTCGAGGCCAACGGCCCGGTGTCGGGCTCGCCGACGGTCATGGCCGGCCTCGTCTACTTCTCGACGCTCAGAAGCAAGACCTACGCGCTCGACGTGCGGAACGGCCGGTCCGCCTGGACGTTCCCGGACGGGGAATACACGCCCCTCGTCGCCGACGAGCAGCACGCCTACGTCGTCGGGCGCGAGAACCTCTACGCGCTCGTCCCCCGAGGATGAGCGCCGGGTCCTCCCCGGTCGTCATCCTCGGCGTCTCGCGGAGCGGCACGACGCTCCTGAAGGAGATGCTCGACCGGAGCTCCGAGCTCGCCATCCCCTCGGAGTCGTACTTCCTGCCGCAGCTCTGGGACCGCCACGGCGCAGCCCCCGACCTCGATGCGATCGTCGCCGACCTGGGCCGCCTCCCCCGAGTGCGGGAGTGGGGCGTCGATCCCGAGGCCATCCGCGCCCGTATCCCGGCGCAGCCGACGTTCGCCGACGTCGTCGAGGCCGTCTACCGCGCCTACGCCGAGGCTTGCGGCAAGGTCCGCTTCGGCGACAAGACGCCGTCCTACATGCAGCACCTCGACCTCCTCGAGCGGGCGTTCCCGGGCGCCCGTTACGTCCACATCATCCGCGACGGCCGTGACGCGGCCCTCTCGTTCCTCGCCATGCGCCGCCGACCGCGCTTCAGCTGGGCGCGGCCGCGCGGGCTCCTCGGCTTCGCGTGCCTCTGGGACGAGGAGGTGCGAGGCGCGCGCCGCTTCGGCGCCGGCCCGGCCGCCGGACGCTACGTCGAGCTGCGCTACGAGGACCTCGTCGCCGAGCCCGAGTCACGCCTCCGCGAGGTCTGCGCGTTCCTCGACCTCCCGTACGAGCCGGCCATGCTCACATACCACAGCGACTTCCGGGCTGACCCCCGCGAGGATCACCCGCGCCTTGCCGACCCGCCGACGCCGGGCGTTCGCGACTGGCGGACGGAGATCCCGCCCGCGGACGTGGAGCGCTTCGAGGCGATCGCCGGCCCGCTGCTCGAGGAGCTCGGATACGAGCGAGCGGATCCGCGGCCAGTGCGCGCGGCCCGCGCCCGCGCCCGTCTCGAGCGGGCGGCGTTCCGCGCCCGCCGCGTCACCTTCCGCGCCGGCCTCGCCGTCGTGCGCCGCTCACCGGCGTGGCGCGCTCGCCAGGCCTACCTCCGCCGCGAGGATGCTTCCCTAGGTCCTACACACGGCTCCGCGAGCGGGTGACCTCGACGAGGCTCGTGACGACGAAGGCGCCCGCCGCGAGGAGAACGATCGCGCCGCCGGGCGGCAGGTCGCCGTAGTAGGCGACGGTGAGCCCGGCGAAGACGGAGGCGAGGCCGATGCCCATGGCGAGGAGGATGGAGGCGCGCATGCT
>JAICGP010000243.1 GCA_025923055.1 Thermoleophilia bacterium | reverse complement strand
TCGAGCCCGAGGTGGTGCAGCTGCACAGCAGCCGGTACCGCTCCCCGGACGACCTCCCGACCGGCACGGTGCTGGTGGTGGGCGGCGGCAACACCGGCTACCAGATCAGCGAGGAACTCGCGCACTCGCGGGAGGTCCATCTGGCCATCGGCGCCCGTCAGATGCCGCTGCCGCAGCGGATCCTCGGCCGCGACCTGTTCCGCTACCTCCACGCCACGGGCCTGATGTACAAGACCGTGGACTCGCGCCTCGCGCGGCGCCTGAAGGACAAGGAGACGCTCATCGGCTCCAGCCCGCGCGCCGCGCGCAAGCGCGGCATCCAGCTGCGGCCGCGCGCGACCGCCGCGAGCGGCACGACGGTGACGTTCGCCGACGGCTCCGAGCTCACCGTCGACGGGGTGGTGTGGGCGACCGGCTTCCGGCTCGACCACTCCTTCGTGGAGCTCCCGGTCTTCGACGAGGTCGGAGCCGTGACGCATCGGCGCGGCGTCACCGACGTCCCTGGCTTGTACTTCCTCGGCCTGCTCTGGCAGCACACCCGCGGCTCGGCGCTGCTGGGCTGGGTCAAAGACGACGCGCAGTTCACCGCCCAACGCATCGACGCGTTCGCCCAGAACCACGCGACCTCGTCGGCCCTGCCGGCCTCCGAGGCGGGTTCGCGATGACCGCCATCCCAATGAGCCGGCCACGACCCGCCGATCCGATCGGATCCATCGGATGGACCGAGCGCACCGGAGGTGTGTTGACCGCTCGGGAGTGCCTGACACTTGCCCGCCCCCTGCTGCGGGGGGAGCTCGGCATTCTCGCCGGTCGTCTCGCGATGGCGCTGCGCATGCACTCGGGACGCCGGAGTTCCATCGATCCGGCGAGCCTGGTGCCTCCCGACTCCCCTCTCGCAAGAGACGCCGAGGTCGCCGCGCAGGACCTCTTGACACCGGCACTCCTCAACCATTCCAGTCGTGCCTACACGTGGGGCGCGGCCATCGCCGCCCTTCACGGGATCACGTTCGACCGTGAGCTCCTGTACCTGGCTGCAATGTTCCACGACACCGGGATCCCGAGCCCGGTGCCCGACGTCGACTTCACGGTTCGCAGCGCCGCGGTGGCACGCGAGTTCACCGACAGCCACCACGTGCCCGCCGACATCCGCGAGCTCGTTGCAAACGCGATCGCCATGCACCACACCCCCGGCGTTGGCCTCGAATCCGGTGCCGAGGCCTACCTCCTATCTGCCGGCGCGGCCGTCGATGTGTTCGGCCTACGCAGCAACGAGATACCCGATGCAGTCCGCCAGAGCGTCATCCGGGAGTACCCGCGGTTGGGCTTCAAGCGGGAGTTCGCCGGGCTTCTACGAGCCGAGGCCAGGCAAGTCCCTCGTGGCCGCGCCTGGTACCTGCACCGCTTCGCCGTGAGCGACCTAAGCATTCGGCTCGCGCCCTTCCGTGGTTGATGTGACGGCAACCGGCAAGGGGTGCGGGCCCGCAGTCCGAAGTCTGTCGTGAACTGAAGACCGCCGGCTTCCTGGCGATCGGGCCTGTGGGCTTGATGGCCCTGAAGATCACTTCACCGAGTGCCGTGAGCTGTGGAGGCCCTTGATCCCGACGCCGGTTACTGGGCCCGCCGGTTCGCGCAACTCGTCAACGGGCGGGCACGGGGCGAGAAAGCCGTGATCGAGCCGTCGTCCCTTCAGCGGCGGAACTCGCGGCTCAAGGAAATCGTGCGGCTGAGGGCGGAGGGCGCCCTCACCGGGAGCGAGTTCGAGGCAGTCAAGGCGAGACTGCTCTCGGACGAACCCTCGGCTTACCCCCTGCGAATGCACCCTGAGCCGCGATCAGCGAAGAGGCCGCTCGAGCGGCCTCTTCGGCTCTGGCAATGGTCGGACGGGCGAGTGACTACTCGATCGGGATCTCGAAGCGAGCGATGATGCCGGGGTCGCCGCCCCTCGCGAGTAGCTCGGGATCGGGATCGCGAGTCGCCACCCATGCATAGCCGTGTTCGGGATAGGCGACGACGTCCGGGAAGCTCCCGGCACTGATCGCGAGGATCCGAGCTGGTTCTTCCGTGGGGTTGCTGAACGCGTGCAGGCCGGCACGTCCCTCGGGGCAGAAGACGAAGTCGCCCGGAGCCAACTCCTCCTTGCCATGTTGGTTGCGGAAGAGGGGACGACCGCTCAGGACGAAGAACATCTCTTCGGCTCCGAAGTGCATATGCATCCGCATCTCGGGCGCGCCGCCGGCCAGTTCGTACAGCGTTGCTCCCATCCTGGCGTCATCGGGCCGCCAGAACATTCGATGCCGAGTCGCTTCGTCTTCGTTCTCTCCGTCCCATACGTCGGAGAAGAGGTTCTGACGATTCATTCGTACCTCCGAGTCGTAGCGGTGGGCACGCAGCGTCCGCGGCCCCCGAGTGCGGGCCCCGGCACACTGCGCCGGAAACGCGCGGCTGCTCGCCGCGCCGAACCGCTACCTCGCCGCCGGATCCACGACGGGATCATGCCTGTTCGAGCGTGCTGACGACGGCCTTCGCCCGGGCCGCGTGGAGGCCGAACTCGAGGGCGGCGGGCCAACCGCAAGGACTCGAGCGCCTGAAGCAGATCCTCGAGACCTCGTAGCGCGCCTCGGGAATTCGCCGGCGGCTCGCCTCGTTGCGCCCGTCCAACGCCGCGATGAGTTTTCGCGCGGCCGGGAGTCTCAACACCGTGAACCGAATGCTCCACGCACTCGCAGCTGAAAGGGAGACCCGATGAGCCTCGACGGCCGCGCGCGCTGGCTGGCGCTCATCGTCCTCTGCCTGGGCGACCTGATGATCGTACTCGACGGCACGATCGTGAACGTCGCCCTGCCCTCGATCCGCGAGGACCTCGGCTTCTCGGAGACCTCGCTCGCGTGGGTCGTGAACGCCTACCTGCTCACCTTCGGCGGGTTCCTGCTGCTCGGCGGACGGCTCGGCGACCTCTTCGGGCACCGCCGGCTCTTCCTGATCGGCATCTCGCTCTTCACGCTCGCCTCGCTCGCCTGCGGCCTCGCCACCTCGCAGGGCGCGCTCGTAGCCGCCCGCGCGGTGCAGGGGCTGGGCGGTGCCCTCGTCTCCGCGGTGGCGCTTTCGCTCCTCATGACGCTCTTCACCGAGCAGGCCGACCGGGCCAAGGCGATGGGCATCTTCGGGTTCGTCCTCTCGGGCGGCGGCACGGCCGGCGTGCTCCTCGGCGGCGTCCTCACGGACGTGCTCGACTGGCACTGGATCTTCCTCGTCAACCTGCCGGTCGGCGTGCTCGTCTACGCGCTCTCGCTGCGGTTGCTCCCCGCCGGGCGCGGGACGGCCGCGGGCGGCCGCCTGGACGTGGCCGGCGCCGTCACGGTCACGGCGGCGCTGATGCTCGCCGTCTACGCGATCGTGAACGGCAACGAGACGGGCTGGACGTCCACCGAGACGCTCGGCCTGCTCGGCGGCGCCGCCTTCCTGCTCGCGCTCTTCCTCGCGCTCGAGGCGCGGATCTCCTCGCCGCTCGTGCCGCTCGGCCTCTTCCGCAACCGGAACGTCTCCTCCGCCAACGCGGTCGGCATCCTCATGGCCGCGGGCATGTTCGCCTACTTCTTCTTCTCGGCGCTCTACCTGCAGCAGGTCCTCGGGTACACGCCGCTCGAGGTGGGGCTCGCCTACCTGCCCTCCATGGTGATCTGGGGGACGGCCTCGCTCTTCTCCGACCGGCTCGTCATG
>JAICGP010000242.1 GCA_025923055.1 Thermoleophilia bacterium | reverse complement strand
CGTCGCCGACGTCGAGGAAGCGCCGGTAGGCCTCGATCACGGTCGGCGGGTCGTCGCGCAGCATGATGCGGCCCTCGTGCAGCCAGATGACCTCGTCGCAGAGCCGCCGGATCCCCTTGAGGGCGTGGCTGACGACGAGGATCGTGCCGGCTTGCCCGCAGAGCTCGCGCATCTTGGCGAACGACTTCTGCTTGAAGCGGGCGTCGCCCACCGAGAGCGCCTCGTCGATCAGGAGGATGTCCGGGTCCATGTTCACGGCGACCGAGAACGCGAGGCGACCGTACATCCCGGACGAGTAGCGGCGCATGGGCAGGTCCATGGCGTCGCCGAGCTCCGCGAAGCCGGCGATCGCGTCGTAGCGCTCCGCGAGCTGCTCGCGGCTCAAGCCGGCAGCGAGCCCGCCGAGGATGACGTTCTGGCGGCCGCTCAGGTCGGCGTTGAAGCCGACGCCGAGCGCGAGGAGCGTGCTCACCCGGCCGTGGACCTCGACCCGGCCGGCGGTTGGCGGCAGGATCCCGGCGACGGTGCGCAGGAGGGTCGACTTGCCGGCGCCGTTGACGCCGATGACGCCGACCACCCTGCCGTGGGGCACGGTGAAGGAGAGATCCCGAAGCGCCCGGATTTCGCGCACCGATCGCTGGCGCCTTCCGAGCCGGAGCAACCGGTTGCGGAAGGTCGGTCGCTTCTCCACGGTCGCCCGGTACGTGACCGACAGGTTCTCGACGCCGATCGCCCAGTTCTCGGTGGCGGCCCCGCGCTCGCCGACCTCGGCTTCCCGGGGCTCAGAGACGGACAGCGAACTCACGCTCCCTCGAGATGAAGAAGAGCGCGCCGGCCGCCAGGAACGCCAGCGCCCAGGCCAGGCCGCCGAGGAGGAAGGCGGCGCTCGGCGTCTCGCCCAGAGTGACGGCGTCGCTCAGCCCGCCGAGCAGCGGGTAGAGGGGATTGGCGGCCATGATCGGCTCGAACCGCTCGGGCACCTCGTCGGCGTAGTAGAGGATCGGCGACAGGTAGAGCCAGAGGCGCAGGAAGTAGGGGAGCAGATTCGTGAGGTCGCGGAAGTAGACCTGGGCGGTCGCCGCCATCATCGTCCCACCGGCTGCAAGCGTCGCGAGCATGAGCAGGATCGGAATCGCCCAGAGCAGGTTCGGGCCGATGGGGAGGCCGACGATCACGTGGGCGACCGCGTACACCGCCAGCATGGGCAGCAGGCGCATGATCCCGGCGAGGACGGACGCGAGCGGCAAGAGGGTTCGCGGGAAGGCCGTGTTCAGGATCAGCCTCCCGCCGCCCACCACCGAGCGCGATCCCTGCTTGATGGACGCGCTCACGAACCGGTAGGCGAAGAGCGTCAGCATGAGGTGCGCGAAGAACTCGGCGCCGCGGCTTCCCTCCCGGATCAGCGTGACGAGGAGAAAGTAGACGAACGCCAGGAGCAGCGGGTTGACCACGAGCCACAGCTGGCCGAGGAAAGTGTTGAAGTGCTGGGCGCGCAGGTTCGTCCTGGCGAGCTCGAACGCGAATGCGCGGCGCCGCCAGAGGTCGCGCACGTACGGCCGCAGCGGCGGGAGCCCGACGCGGTGCGGCTCGTAGACCTGGAAGGCGGCGAGCTCGCCGTCCCCGCGCCGCTCAGCGACGGCCATCGGCGCCTGCCTCCGGGCTCAGTCGAGTCCTCATCGAATCCAGATTAGTCGGTGACCCCGCCGGGCGGTCCTGCCGGCCGCCTCACCGCAGCCGGTCCGAAGTGAGCACTGCGACCAGGTGGCCGGTGACCGCGACGCCCGCCGCGACGCCGAGGCCGACGAGCAGGACACGGCTGCCGCCGAGGCCGTCGACGAGGGCGTCGGCCACCGCCGCGGCCAAGGCGAGGAGCGACGCCTCGACCGCCTGGAAGGGGCGGAAGAAGGGCAGCAGCCGGACGCCGTGGCGCACCGCGAGGCGGCGTCCTCCGGCAGGACCGTCCGGGACTTCCTCGACGACCGGGCGCCCCGAGCGGGCGCGCGCGATCGCCACGAGATGCGTCTCCGCCTTCAGGAGCAGGATGAGGACGGCGACGGCGAGACCCAGCGCCGTCCAGCCGCCCAGCGAGTCCCAGCCGCCGTCCGCGCGCACCCCGAGCGCCGCGGCGAGCGCGGCCTCGGTCGAGTAGTGGCCGAGCTGGTCGAGGTAGACGCCCTTGGGCGAGAACGTCCTCCGCCAGCGCGCCACCTCGCCGTCCGAGCAGTCGAGCAGGAGCTGGAGCTGCACGAGCAGCACGGCGCCGACGGCGGGCAGCACGCCCGGGAACGTGACGCAGAGCGCCGCGGCGAGACCGACCGGGATCATGAGCGCGGTGACGCCGTTCGCGCTCACCGGCGTCGCCACGAGGAGCCGCGTCAGATAGGGCGAGAGCCGGCGCATGTAGAGGCGGCCGGCCCAGTGCTCCGCCCCGGGGCGCTCCAGCTGCCCCTCGGGCTGCGTGACCGCGCGGACGTCAGCGAGCGAAGGCACCGGCGAAGTCGCGCACCCGGCCGCGGATCGCCTCCGCGTCCAGGTCGAGGTGCTCGAGGATCGTGTAGCGGTCGGGCCTCGTCGAGGGGGCGTGGGCGACGGCCGCGGCGAACTCCTCCTCGGCGAGGCCGAGGTCGTCGGGCAGCCGCGGCACCCCGTAGCGCCGCAGGGCGGCGTCGAGCGCCTCGAGCCGCTCGTCCTCGCGCAGGAACGAGGCGAAGAGCGCTCCGACCGCGACCTGCTCGCCGTGCGTCGCCCGATCGGGGTGGAGGGCGTCGATCGCGTGCGAGATCTCGTGGCACGCGCCGCTGCACGGGCGGCTGCTTCCCGCCGCCGCCATGGCGAGGCCGCTGAGCACGAGGGCCTCCGCGAGGGTGGTCAGGAACGCGTCCGCATGGAGGTCGTCCGTCCGGTAGAGGAGCGACTCGGCGCCCGCGCGGGCCAGCGCCGCCGCGAGCCCGTCCACGCGCTCGCCGCGCTCTCGGTCGGCGAGCTCCCAGTCGGCGAGCGCGCTCAGGTTGCTGAGCGCGTCGCCGATCCCCGAGCGGAGCTGCTCCGGCGGGCAGCGGCGCACGTAGTCGAGGTCGACGACGACCGCGATCGGCACCTGCACGCCGTAGGAGCCCTTGCGCCCGTCGTGCTCGAGGGAGGCGACCGGCGACGCGATGCCGTCGTGCGCCAGGTTCGTCGCCACCGCGACGAGTGGCAGGCCGGTGAGGCTCCCCGCGTACTTGGCGACGTCGAGGGTGCGCCCGCCTCCGATGCCCACGACGGCGTCGTAGGAGCCGCCCCTGAGGCTTTCGACCAGCTCGAGGGCGGCCGCGACGGTGCCGCCCTCGACCGGGTAGAGGTCCGCGTTCTCGAGCTCGGGCCGCAGGCGGGCGGCGATCTCCTCGCCCTGTCCCGGCCCGACGACGACCGCCACGTGCCCGTGCGACGAGATCCGCCGGTCGCTCAGGAGCGGCCCGAGCGCCCCGACCGCGCCGCTGCCGACGTCCACGGTCAGCGGGCAGGCGACCAGGCGGGCTAGGAGCGGCACTCGAGCTCCCGCGCGCGGGCCAGGTCGGCGTGGTCGTCCACCTCGACCCAGTCGACCGTTCCGATCGCCGCCGCGTGGACGTCGCCGCCGCGGTCTGCGAGCTCCTGGAAGCCGTCCTCGTAGTAGAGGGACGGGTCGCGCCGCCAGGTCGCCTCGAGCGCGTCCGCAAGGGCGGCGGCCGCGCCCGGCTCGATGAGCGTCACGCCGATGTACTCGCCGTCGGCTTCCGCCGGGTCG
>JAICGP010000241.1 GCA_025923055.1 Thermoleophilia bacterium | reverse complement strand
GGCGGCCCAAACCCCGTCGGCTCCATCTTTCAGCGTCCCGGTGGCGTATGCGGGGCGCCCCTCGCGGGTGGTGTCCCCGCCCCCCCCGGGGCGGGGGGGCCCCCCCGGGGGCGCCCCACGGCTGAACGGGCCTGGAGACCTCCGTGGAGTTCTTCGTCCAGCAGCTCGTCAACGGCGTCACGCTCGGGAGCGTGTACGCCCTCATCGCTCTCGGCTACTCCATGGTCTACGGGATCCTGAAGCTGCTCAACTTCGCCCACGGCGAGGTCTACATGATGGGCGCGTTCATCGGGTACTTCGTGCTCACCGGCCTCGGGGGCGCGTCCTCGCCGATCCTCCCCGTCGCGCCGGTCCTCATCCTCATGTTCCTGGCCGGGATGCTGGGTGCCGGAATCCTCGGGGTGGTGATCGAGCGCTTCGCGTACCGACCGCTGCGGAATGCCCCGCGGATCGCGCCCCTCATCAGCGCCATCGGCGTCTCGTTCTTCTTACAGGCCTCCGCGCTCCTGCTCTTCACCGCCCAGTTCCGCACGTACTCGACGCCGCAGCTGATCCCGTTCTCGACCGGGCTCGAGGTCGGCCCGCTCCGGATCTCGCTCGTCCGCATGCTCGTGATCGGCTCGGCGATCGTGCTCATGATCGCCCTGACCCTCCTCGTCAACCGGACGCGCCTCGGCAAGGCGATGCGCGCCGTGTCGTACGACCGCGAGGCGGCCGCGATGATGGGCATCGACGTCGACCGCGTCATCGTGGCGACGTTCTTCATCGGCTCCGTGCTCGCCGGGGCGGCCGGCGTCATGGTCGGGCTCGTCTTCGAGCGCGTCTTCCACTTCATGGGCTTCATCGCCGGGCTGAAGGGTTTCACGGCCGCGGTCATCGGCGGCATCGGCAACATCCCCGGCGCCATGCTCGGCGGGCTTCTCATCGGCCTCGCCGAGGCGTTCAGCGCGAGCTACATCTCGTCCACGTTCCAGAACCTGATCGTCTTCGGAATCCTCATCACCGTCATGCTCGTCCGACCGACCGGGCTCCTCGGATCCCCGGTCCTGAAGAAGGTCTAACGTGCCCCTCCCGGCGATAGTCAGTGCGTTTCGAGACCATCACCTGAAGGGGCACTGACGGCATGCCCAGGATCGGGACGGACGAGTGGGTCGAGCAGCAGGAGCTGCGGACCGAGTACTACACAGGGCTCACCGCGCCCGCGCGGCGCGCCTTCGACCGCGTCGGCCCCGGGCCCCGCTTCTTCGCCTTCCTCGCGATCTGCGCCGCCTTTCCCTTCCTGACGGACTCGCCCTTCCTCATCCGCGTGGGCGTCAACGTGCTGCTCTTCGCGCTGCTCGCGCTGGGGCTCAACATCGTCGTCGGCTGGGCCGGCCTGCTCGACCTCGGCTACGTCGCCTTCTACGGCTTCGGCGCCTACACGTACGCGTGGGTCTCCTCGAACCAGTTCGACGTCCACCTCCCGACGGAGCTGGCGATACCACTGGTCGTGGCCGCGTCCGCACTGCTCGGGCTGCTCCTCGGCCTGCCGTCGTGGCGGCTCGTCGGCGACTACCTCGCGATCACAACGCTCTTCTTCGCGCAGATCTTCGTCGAGCTCGCGCTCAACCTCGACCGGGTCAACCTGCCCTGGCGGGAGGATCCGCTGGACCTCACGGGGGGGCCGAACGGCATCCCAGGCCTCGACCCGATGCGGATCTTCACGATCGACTTCCTCCAGACCCGCGACTACTTCTTCCTCCTGCTCGTCGTCTTCGCGCTCGTCACGGTCGGCCTCTACTACGTGAACGAGTCGAGAACCGGCCGCGGCTGGCGCGCCTCGCGCGAGGACCCGCTCGCCGCGGAGCTGATGACGACGCCGGTCAACCGCCTCAAGCTGCTCGCCTTCGCGATGGGCGCCGCGATCGCCGGCCTCACCGGCTCGATCTTCGCCGCGGTGCAGACGGGCGTCTTCCCGCAAAACTTCGAGGTTGTGCTCCTGATCATGATCTACGCGGCGCTCATCCTCGGCGGCGCGGGCTCGATCTCGGGCGCCATCCTCGGCGCGATCATCGTCGCCTCCGTCCCGGAGATCCTGCGCACCCCGGAGAACGCACGCTTCCTCTTCTACGCCGCGGCGATCGCCGTGCTCGTCGCGACCGTTCGCCCCTGGCAGCGCCTCGCAATCGTCGTCGCGGCGGTCGTCGCCTTCGGCGCCGTCGTCTACCAGGTCGTCGCGCTCGTCTGGCCCGCAGGCGTGGAGGGCGAGCTGTCGGGAGGCCGCTTCTCCGGCTTGCTCGAGTCGTGGATGGTGGTCCCGGGCGAGAACCAGCAGCTGACCGGCAACATCGCGTTCGTGCTCCTCGTCGCGGCCGTGCTGACCTTGACCGTTCTGCGGGGCGACGCCCGCCTCGTGCTCCTCGTGCCGACGCTCTACCTCGCCTCGTTCGTCTGGGAGAACCGCCTCATCGCCCAGCCGAGCGTCACGCGGCAGCTCCTGTTCGGAGCCATCCTCGTCGCGATGATGACCCGGCGCCCGCACGGCCTCCTCGGCACGCCCAGGGTGGAAAGTCCGGTCTGATGGCGCCCTTGCTCGAGCTGCGGGAGGTGAGCAAGACGTTCGGCGGCCTGGACGTCATCAGCCGCCTGGACCTCCACCTCGAGGAGGGTGAGATCGTCAGCGTCATCGGCCCGAACGGGGCCGGCAAGACGACGCTCTTCAACCTCGTGACCGGGATCTACGAGCCCGACGACGGCGACATCCTCTTCGGCGGCAAGAGCATCGTCGGGCTGGAGCCGCACCGGATCGCCCAGCTCGGCATCGCGCGCACGTTCCAGACGCTGCGCCTGTTCCTGAACATGACGGTGAAGGAGAACGTCATGGCCGCGGCCTATGGCAGGACGAAGGCACGCGTGTGGCAGTCGGCTCTCAGGACGCCGTTCGCACGCCGGGAGGAGCGCCAGGTCGACGCCCTCGCCGAGGAGAAGCTCGCGTTCTTCGGCAAACGGCTGATCGGCTACCGGATGGAGCAGCCCGCCTACAGCCTCTCCTACGCGAACCGGCGCCGGCTCGAGATCGCACGCGCCACGGGAACGACTCCGCGCGTGCTCCTCCTCGACGAGCCGGCCGCGGGGATGAACCCGGTCGAGACGCACGAGATAGCGGAGTTGATCGGCCGCCTGCGGGATGTGGGCGGCTACACGATCCTCGTCATCGAGCACGACATGCACGTGGTCGAGGGCATCTCGGACCGCGTCGTCGCGCTCGACCACGGCGAGAAGATCGCCGAGGGCTCGTTCGAGGAGGTGGCGACCGATGCCCGGGTGGTCGAGGCCTACCTCGGCGCCAAGGCGGCCCGCGAGAGCGAGGCCGAGGAGTGAACGGCGCGCGCCCCCAGCCGCTCCTCGCGCTCGACGAGGTGAACACGTACTACGGCCAGATCCACATCCTCCAGGGCGTCTCGCTCGAGGTCGGCGAGGGCGAGCTCGTCTGCCTGCTCGGAGGGAACGCCTCGGGAAAGTCGACGACGCTGAAGACGATCCTCGGGATCGTCCGGCCGCGGAGCGGCTCCGTGCGCTTCGCCGGGCAGGACGTGACCGAGCGGTCGACGAGCTACCGGATCGCGTGCGGCATGGCGATCGTGCCCGAGAACCGGCGCGTCTTCGCGCCCATGACGGTGCTCGAGAACCTCGAGATGGGCGCCTACCTGCGCAAGGACGACCTGGCCGCCGACTTCGAGCGCGTCTACGACCTCTTCCCGGTCCTCCACGAGCGCCGCTCGCAGCTCGC
>JAICGP010000240.1 GCA_025923055.1 Thermoleophilia bacterium | reverse complement strand
TGGTAGCGCCGCCTCCCGCTGCTATCGTCGGCGGCGATGAGCGACCGGCTCGAGGGGCTCCTGCGCGCGGCGTTCCCGGACGCCCGCGAGGTCGACGTCGTCGACCGCACCGGCGGCGGTGACCATTTTCACGTCACCGTCGTGGACGGGCGCTTCACCGGGCTTCCGCTCGTCGACCAGCACCGGCTCGTCTACGACGCGCTGGCCGACCCGCTGGCCGACGGAACGATCCACGAGCTGAGAATCACGACGAGGGGAGAGGGATGAGCGAGCTGCGCGACCGCATCAGGGACACGATCGAGACCGAGCCTGTCGTCGCGTTCGTCAAGGGCACGCACGAGCAGGTCTACTGCGGAAACTCCGACCGCGCGCTGCAGGCGCTGCGCGGCGTCGGGGCGGGGTTCACGGCCGTGGACGTGCTCGTCGACCCGCGGATCCGCGAGGAGCTCTCCGCGCTCTCGAGCTGGCCGACGATCCCGCAGGTCTTCGTGAAGGGGGAGCTCGTCGGCGGCGCCGACATCGTCCAGGAGCTGGCCGCGAGCGGGGAGCTCGAGGCGACGCTCACGGAGAAGCTGGGGGAGAGCTGGCGCCGACCCGGCGAGGAGCGCACCGTCTCCGTCATCGGCGGGCCCGGGCTGCGCGTGCTTCCGGGCGCCTGACGGGCGCCGGCGCGGCGCCCGACGAGTCGCGAGCGGCGGCCGCGCCCAGGCGCCCCGAAGGGCTTGTGTTCCACCCGCACAAGGTCGGCGTCTCCCGGCGCCGGGGCGAATCGGGCGCCAGACGACGGCTGAAGGGGGCATGTCGAACCTCGTGCTCGTGGAACACGAGGCGACCGGCGCCGGCTGGGGGAGAGTGTGTTCGAGCTGGGCGACCCGGCGGGATGGAGGGCTGCGGCGGCTCAGGCGCGGCGATAGGGTTTGAGGAGGACGGGCGGCGGTAACGACCGGACCGGGCGCCATGCAGAAGCGAGCGGTTCTCACCTTCACCATCCTCCTCGGAGCCTTCTGGGCGGCCGGCGTCCCGCCGGCGGTCGGACAGGTGCCGCCGGGCCCGCCTCCGCACGTCGAGCTGCCGGAGAAGAAGCCGAAGCCGGACAAGCCGGGCAAGCCGGACGCTCCGGACGAGCCTTCGGAGCCCGCGCCTCCTCCCGCGCCGGAGCCCGAGCCGGAGCCGGAGCCGCCCTCCGAGGAGCCGGCGCCGCCCGCCTCCGAGGAGCCGTCGACGGGCGGAGGAGGCGGGACCGGTGGCGGAGGGACCGGCTCCGGTGGAGCGACGACCGGCGGAGGCTCCGGCGCCGATCCAGGAGCGGCGGACGGCCGCGTCGGGCCGGGCGAATCGGTCCTCGCAGCGACGGCGTCCGGCGGCGGGCCGGGGCGCTCGCCGGAGGGCGGGCCCTCGACGCGGGCGCCCCTCGCGGTTGCCTCTCCCGCGGACGGCGTAAAGCAGCCGGACGTCCTCCCCGGCGTCGCAGGCACCTCGCAAGCGGAAGCGGGGCCCGAACGCTCGGCTCCCGCGGCCGTCGCCGACGAGGTCGTCGAGACCGTCGGCGTGGTGCCGCTTGCCCTGCTCGCCGTGGGCGTGGCGCTCCTGACGGTCGGCGTCGGGGTCGGGATCGCCCAGGCCCGGGCAGCCCGCCTGTAGCGGCCGGAACCCTTAGCCGCCGACCGGCGAGGCCAGCAGGACCGACTTGATCGCCTGGTGGCTCTCCTCACCCGGCGACTCGCTGATCACCGTCGCCGGCCGGTCGAACCGCGCCAGCGCGTCCCGCAGCGGCTCCGCCCGCAACGTGCCCTCCCCGTAGGGGAGGTGCTTCGTCTCGTTGCGATTCGCGTAGGCGATGTCCGAGAAGTGGACGTGGAAGGGAGCGTCCGGCTCGAGGACGGCGTCTGCCCGCGCGAGGATTCCGGCGAACGTCTCGACGTCGGTGAAGCCGCCGTCCGTGACGGCGTGGAGGTGCGCGAAGTCGATCACCGGCCGGACCCAGTCGAGGCGCTCGGCGAGCCAGAGCACGTCGTCCGCCGTCCCCAGCTCGCGGACGCGGCCCATGACCTCGACCCCGAAGGGCACCGCGCGGCCCTTGCCCTCCAGCCGCTCGCGCAGCTCCCCGAGCTGCTCGGCGACCGACGCGAGGGCGGCCTCGCGCTCGCGCCCGAGGAGAAAGCCGGGGTGGAAGACGACGAGCTCGGCTCCGCACGCGACGGCGACGCCGGCGGAGTGGTCCAGCATCCCCGTCGCCATGCGGTACTTCTTGTCCCGCTCCAGGTGGCCCATGAAGCCGGCGATCGGCGCGTGCACCGAGAGCGCGATGCCGTTCTCGCGCGCCAGCTCGCCGAGGCGCTCCGCCCACGGGTAGTCCATCCAGAACTTGCCCTCGAAGTCGACCTCGCAGGCCGTGTAGCTGCGGTCGAGGAGGAGCTCCACGGCCTGCTCGGGGCTCTCGCGCGAGGGCACGCGGGCGGGACCGAAGCGAATGGCGGACATCGCCGGCCAGCCTAGCTTCCCGGCGGGTGTCGTCCGATCCGGGCACTACCTTGACCCCATGGCCAAGCGACCGTCCCGCATCGAGCTGCTGGAGCTGGACATCGACCTCCGCCTCGCCGACCTGTGGGCCGAGGCCTGCGGCGTGGGCGAGTGGAATCTCGAGGTGATGGCCGCGTTCCTGCGCGCCGCCTACGGGAAGGGCTACTGCGACGCGCTCACCGAGGACGCCCCCGGCAGCCTCTGCCGCGACCACGGCTACCGCATCCCCGAGCGGAAGCCGGCGGCTACGCCCGATTAGCTCAAGCGGCGCGGGTACACTCGACCCCGTGGCCCGGAGGCGGAACCCGGTGCGCCTCGTCGTCGCGCTCTCGATCGCGGCTGTGCTGGCGATCTTCCTCATCTGGACGAGCCTGGCGGGCGGCACGCCGTCGCTCCAGCCGAGCGAGGTCGTGGGCACGACCGGCGACGTGAGCATGGCGGGGATCGTCGTCGGCCCGGTCGAGGGCGACGCGCGCGGGTCGGGCCTCCGCTTCTCGGTGCGCGACATCGAGGGCACTGCCTCGATCCCCGCCGTCTACACCGGCTCTGTGCCGGACCTCTTCAAGGTCGGCCGCGAGGTCTACATGAAGGGTCAGGTGCAAGACGGCGTCTTCGTGGCGGAGAAGGACTCGCTCGTGACGAAGTGCCCGTCGAAGTACGCGCCCGAAGGGGACTAGATGCCGGAGCTCGGCCGTGCCGCGCTCGTCGCCGCACTGGGCCTGATCGTCTATGCGGGCGCCGTCGGCGCGTACGCGGCGTGGCGCGGCCGCCGGCGGCTGCTCGACTCCGCCGCGAACGCGCTCTTCGCCGCCTTTGCCGCGACCGGCGTGGCCTCGCTCGTGCTGCTGGCGGCCCTGGCCGGGCGCGACTTCTCCTTCGAGTACGTGGCGCGCTCGACGAGCCGCGAGCTGCCGCTCGGGTACACGCTCGCGGCATTCTGGAGCGGCCAGGCGGGCTCGCTGCTCCTCTGGCTCCTCGTCCTCACCGGCGCCGGCTCCGCCGCGCTCCTGCTCAACCGCCGGCTCGTCCGGGAGGTGTTGCCCTGGACGGTGCCGATCGTCGCCGCGGTGGCCGCGTTCTTCGCCTTCCTGGTCGTCGGCGTCGCCAGCCCCTTCGAGACGCACGCGGCGCCCGCCGACGGCGCGGGCATGAACCCGAGCCTGCAGAACCCCTACATGATGGCCCACCCGCCGATGCTCTACCTCGGCTTCGTCGGGCTCACGATCCCCTTCGCGTTCGCGATGGCCGCGCTCGCCTCCCGTCGC
>JAICGP010000239.1 GCA_025923055.1 Thermoleophilia bacterium | reverse complement strand
CTCGAGGCCCCAGCGGACGATCATCCGAGCCGCTCCCGGGCGAAGGCGAGGAACGCCTCGGCGGCGCGGCTGGGCGGGCGGCCCCGGGCGCGCACGACGTAGAGCTGGCGTGAGGGCTCGATGCCGGCGACCCGGGCGGCCGCCAGGGTGCCGGCCGCGAGCTCGCCTTCGATCGCCGTTCGAGAGATGAACGCGACACCGTATCCCGCCGCCACGGCGCTCTTGACCGATTCCTGCAGGCCGAGCTCGAGCTTCGGGTCGAGCCCGCGCAGCTTCAGGCCGGCGCGCCGGAGCTCCTCCTCGACGACCTGACGGACCCCGGCGCCCTCCTGCATCACGATCAGCGTCTCGTCGCGGAGGTCGTCCGCCGCGAGCGTGCCGCCGGCGGCCGGGTGGGCGGGCGGGACCGCGAGCACGATCTCGTCGCGCGCGAGCGGCTCGAAGGCGAGCGAGCGGTGCCGCCGCCGCGCCCCGACGACGCCGAGCTCGACCTCGCGCTCGGCGACGCGCTCGCTGACCGCGTGCGTGTCCCAGATCGAGAGCGACACGTGCAGCTCCTCGTGACCGCGCTGGAACTCGCAGAGGAGCAGCGGGACGAGGTGTGCGCCCGGCCCCGTCGAGGCGCCGATCGCGAGCGTCCCGGTGAGCCCGGCGCCGTCCGCTGCGGCGACGTCCTCGAGCAGCTGCTCCTCGAGCTGGAGGAGGCGCCGCGCGTTGCGGTAGAGGCGCGTGCCGGCCTCTGTCGGCTCGACACGGCGGCCCGAGCGGTCGAGGAGCCGCTGCCCGAAGCGCTCCTCCAGGGCGCGGACCTGCAGGCTGACGGCGGGCTGGGTCACCCCGAGCCGCTCCGCCGCCTGCGAGAAGCTCCGCCGCTCGACGACGGTGCAGAAGGCGGCGAGCTGACGCGTATCCATAAGGAGACGTTATACCTGCGCGCACACCGCACTGTCCCCTCCAGCCATGTCGGTGCCTGGCACCGGCACGTCCGTGAGGGCCCTGCGCCGGCAGGGCCGTCGCGGACGCGGCGGTGCCTGACCCCGACGGGTCGCCTTCGGACAGGCGTGGTCGGGGCTGCAAGCGGCAAGCGCCCGCCCGCGCCTGTCCACGGCGGCCGCGTCTGCTGCGGACAGGACGGTGCCTGACCCCGGCCGTGGCCGGCGCGGACGCGGCCAGGCCGGAACGTAGACTCCGGCTCCGATGCGGGTCTGGGTCGACATCACGGCGCCGCCGCACGTGCTCGTCTTCCGCCCGCTCGTCCGGCTCCTGCGGGAGCGCGGCGACGAGGTCGAGGTGACCGCGCGCGAGCACGGCGAGACGCTGCCGCTGCTGGCGCTGCACGGGCTCGAGGCGACGGTGATCGGCCGGCACGGCGGGCGCTCCCGCGCCGGGAAGCTCGCCACCATGGCCACCCGCCTGGGCGCGCTCGTCCGCTGGGCGCGCGGCCGCCGCTTCGACGTCGCGCTCGCCGCCGCGTCGCACCACCTGCCGCTGGCCGCGCGGACGCTGCGGATCCCGAGCTCGACGACCTTCGACTACGAGTTCGCGAACCTGCAGCACCAGCTCGCCTGCCGGGCGGCCTCGGTGGTGCTCGTCCCGGAGGCGATCCCCGGCGACCGGCTCGAGCGCTTCGGCGCCCGCCCGCCCAAGCTCCGCCGCTACCCCGGGCTCAAGGAGGAGTACTACCTCGCGGACTTCGAGCCCGACGCCGGCGTCCTCGACGAGCTCGGCCTCGACCCGCAGCGCGTTCTCGTCGTCGTGCGGACGCCCTCTGACTTCGCCGCGTACCACCGACGCACGAGCCCGCTCCTGCCGGCCCTCCTCGAGCGCCTCGGCCGGTCCGACGAGGCGCAGACCGTCGTGCTTCCGCGCACGCGAGAGCACCGCGACGCCGTGCTCGGCCTCGGCCTGCCTTCCCTCGTGATCCCCGAACGGGCCGTCGACGCACAGAGCCTGGTCGGGCTCGCCGACCTCGTCGTCTCGGGGGGCGGAACGATGAACCGCGAGGCCGTAGCACTCGGCGTGCCGGTCTGGACGACGTTCGGCGGCCGGCTGGGCGCGGTCGACGAGGCCCTCCTCCGCGAGGGTCACCTGCGTCGGCTCACGCACCCGGCCGGCCTCGAGCTGCGCAAGCGGGACGGGCACGGCGCGGCCGCAGCGAGGACGCGCCGGGACCCAGCCCGCTTCCTCGACCTGCTCCTGCCGGTTTAGACTGGGCCGGCATCGTGTCTCCCACGGAGGAAAGGGGCTCCATGAGACGACGTGTCATCACCACGGCCGCGGTCATCGGGACGCTCGCGACGGCAGGTGTCGCCGCTGCGGCAGGCGGCGGTCCTCCGCCGGGCCCGCCGGTTCCGGACCCGGCCGGAATCATCGACCTGCCGGCCGGCTACAGCTACGACATCCTCTCCACGTCATGCGTGGACGAGGTGACGTCGACCGAGTCGGGCACCACGTTCCCGATGCCGGAGGACTTCGACGCGAACGTCCTCTTCCCGGCGGGGAAGGGCAAGCAGTGGCTGCTGAGCAACCACGAGCTGACCGAGCCGCGACCCGGCGACTTCACGGGGGACGCCGCCAAGTGCACCGTCGACGAGCAGGCGACCTTCGACGACGGCGACTCGGACGCGTGGGGCTCCGTCTCGCGCCTCACGCTGGCAAAGGACGGCACGACCGTGCTCGCGAGCGAGCTGATCACGACCGGGCTCCATAACCTCTGCGCCGCCAACCCGACGCCGTGGGGCACGTACCTCACGAACGAGGAGTTTCCGTTCGGGCGCAGGCTGGTCTCGAACGACCCGGAGCAGCGCTCGGGCTGGGTGTGGGAGGTCAACCCGATGACGGGCGAGGCGACGAGGATCACCGGCATGGGGTGGTTCAGCCACGAGCAGGCCGACTATCTCAACAAGCGCCTCTGGTTCCTCACCGACGACCAGGGCGACTGGCGATTCATCTACCGCTTCGTCGCCGACCGCAAGGGCAACCTCGGCGACGGCAAGCTGTACGGGCTCGACTTCAACCGAGCCTCGCAGACGGGCCGCTGGGTCGGGCCGCTCGACCCGTTCGATCCGCACGCCGACATGGTCGCCCGCGGCTACGTCCCAGAGGTCGACGGCTTCAGCAAGGCGGAGGGCCTCGTGGCCAACCGGCAGCGGAGCTGGATCGCCTTCACCGAGTCCGGCGAGGGCGTCATGGACGCCGGCCGCGTCTGGCGGCTCGTCGGCAAGGGCAAGAAGGTGCGCGGCGAGGTGCTCGCCGAGGGCGACTGGATCAACTTCAGCCGCCCGGACAACCTCCGCTACGCGCCGAGCGGTGATCTCTACGTCATGGAAGACCACGGCTCCGCCGACCGGGCGGGACACCCGGAGATCAACGCCGGGGAGGACGTCTGGATCCTCCCGAAGGGCAAGAAGGGCACCGAGAACATGATCCGCTTCGCCAACACCCCGGCGGAGCCGACCGGCCCGTGGTTCCACCGCAACGGGAAGGTCTTCTACCTCTCGCTGCAGGGAAACCCGAGCCGCGTGATCGCGATCTCGGGCAACTTCCGGAAGTAGCCAAGCAGACGGCGGGGAGCGGTCGGCCGCCGGGCCGGCCCTCCCCGCCGCGCTAGAACGCCTCGGCCGGCCGCTCGACCCGCCGCTCGGCAGCCGCGAGCCGCCGGGGCGAGCGGATCAGCTCGCCCAGCCGAGCCACCACCTCGACGGTCTCGCCGGCCTCGACGAGGCGCTCGAGCTCGGCGAGCTCCTCCTCCAGCCACCCCGGGTCGACCGGACGGCAGGCGGCGCGCAAGATCTTGGGGT
>JAICGP010000238.1 GCA_025923055.1 Thermoleophilia bacterium | reverse complement strand
TGGCTCCGATCCGCTCGGGCGCCGCGTCGACCTGGATCAGGCGACCGGGCAAAGAGAGCTCGTACTGGCGGGTCGTCTCCGCGCCGAGCTCGGTGCCGACGCAGAGGAGCGCGTCGGCGCCGGCAAGGAGCTCTCCGAAGGCGCCCTCGTCGCAGGCCGAGCCGGCCGCCAGCGGGTGGTCGTCCGGGAAGGCGCCCTTGCCCATGTACGTCGTCGCGACCGGAGCGCCGAGCCGCTCGGCCACCGCGTGAAGCTCGTTCCACGCGCCCGAGCGGAGGACGCCGCCGCCGGCCCAGAGAACGGGGCGCTCCGCGCCGGCGAGGAGCCGCGCCGCCTCGTCCAGCGCGCCGGTCGGGGGGAGCGGGGGCAACTCGGGCGAGAAGTCGAGGTCGGTGAGTGCGGGAGCGTCGGTCTCGGCAGTGAGGAGGTCGACGGGGATCTCCAGGAAGACGGGCCCGCTCGGGGGCGTCAGCGCCCGCCGCCAGGCCTCCGCGACGAGCTGCGGGATCTCCGCGCCGCTCTCCGCCCGCCCCGCCCACTTGACGACGGGCGCGAACGAGGCGAGCTGATCGGGGAGCTCGTGCAGGAAGCCGCGGCCGCGTCCGACGAGGTCGCTCGGGATCTGGCTCGCGAGCGCCACGACGGGGACGTGGGCGCTCGCCGCCTCCATGAGCGCCGCGAGGGAGATGAGCGCCCCCGGTCCGGTGGAGAGGAGGAGCGGCGCCGGGCGACCGCTCGCGCGCGCGTAGCCGTCGGCCGCGAAGCCCGCGTCGAGCTCCGTTCGCAGCCCGACGGCCCGGACTGGGCTCTCGCGCAGCCCCTCCCAGATCGCGAGCGCGTGGATGCCCGGGACGCCGAAGGCGACCTCCGCTCCTGCGGCCTCGAGAGCCTCCGCGACGAGGCTTCCGCCCGTACGGGCTTTGACCGACTGCGCCACAGGCGCGATCCTATCCCGGTCGATGCCACGCGATCCCCGCCACGACATCCTCTTCGAGCCGGTCCGCATCGGCCCGAAGACGCTCCGCAACCGCTTCTACCAGGTGCCCCATTGCACCGGGTTCGGGAGCGAGAAGCCCGGCTCGCACGCCCGCTTCCGCGGCATGAAGGCGGAGGGCGGGTGGGCCGCCGTCTGCACGGAGGAGGCGCTCGTGAGCGTCGACTCCGACTTCTGGCCGGTCGTCTCGACGCGCTTCTGGGACGAGGACGACCTCCGCAACCTCGCGCTCATGTGCGACGAGGCACACCGCTTCGACTCCCTGGCCGGCATCGAGCTCACGCACGGGGGAGCCCACGCCCGGGCCCGCGAGGCGCGGGTGCCCGCCGTGGCGCCCTCCCAGCTCGCGAGCGACTACGACCACTTCGTCGTCCCGAAGACGATGGAGGCCGACGACATCCGGCGCGTGCAGGCCGACTGGGTGCGGGCCGCGAAGGCGGCGCGCGACGCGGGCTTCGACATCGTCTACGTCTACGGCGGCCACAGCTACCTGCCGCTCCAGTTCCTGTCGCCCTTCTACAACCGGCGCACGGACGCCTACGGCGGCTCGCTCGAGAACCGCGCCCGCTTCTGGCTCGAGACCCTCGAGGTCGTCCGCGAGGCGGTGGGCGACGACTGCGCGATCGCCGTCCGGCTCTGCGTCGAGGCGCTCGGCCCGGCCGGGGTCGAGCTGGACGAGGGCCTGGCGTTCGTCCGGCTGGCGGACGGCCTAGTCGACCTCTGGGACGTGAACGTCGGCTCGATCACCGACTGGTCGAAGGACTCGGGCGCCTCGCGCTTCTTCCCCGAGGGCTACCAGCTGGAGTGGACCGGGCGCGTGCGCGAGGCCACCGCGAAGCCGATCGTCGGCGTCGGGCGGCTGACGAACCCCGACCGGATGGCGGAGATCGTCCGCTCGGGAGCCTGGGACCTGATCGGCGCGGCGCGGCCGTCCATCTCCGACCCGTTCCTCCCGAGCAAGGTGGAGGAGGGTCTCTACGGCGAGATCCGCGAGTGCATCGGCTGCAACGTCTGCGTCATGAAGGCGGAGTGGGGCAACCACATCGGCTGCACCCAGAACGCCACCGCCGGCGAGGAGTACCGGCGCGGCTGGCATCCCGAGCGCTTCGAGCCGGCCGAGAACCGGGATCGCGACGTGCTCGTCGTCGGCGCCGGCCCGGCGGGCCTCGAGTGCGCGATCGTGCTCGGCAAGCGCGGCTTCCGCCGCGTGCACCTCGTCGATGCCGAGCCCGAGGTCGGAGGCTGCATGCGCTGGATCCCGCAGCTCCCCGGGCTCGGCGAGTGGGCGCGCGTGGTCAACTGGCGCCGGATTCAGCTCGACAAGCTGCGGAACGTGGAGGTGATCGCCGGCGAGCGGCTCGACGCGGAGGCCGCCCGGACGTACGGTGCGGAGATCGTCGTCGTGGCGACGGGTGCCCGCTGGGCGGGCGACGGCCGCACCTACCTGACGCACGACCCGATCCCGGGGGCGGATCCCTCGCTCCCGCACGTGCTCACCCCGGAGCAGGTGATGCTCGAGGGCAAGGCCCCGCCGGGCGGACGGGTCGTCGTCTACGACGGCGAGGGCTACTTCACGGCCGCCGGCCTCGCGGAGCGGCTCGCCGGCGAGGGCTTCGCGGTGGAGCTCGTCACCTGCCTCGACAAGGTCGCGCCGGTCTGCGACGAGACCCTCGAGGGCCCGCTCCTGCGCCGGCACCTCCACGACCTCGGCATCGGCCAGCGGGCGGGCGTCGTCCTGACCGGGATCGAGGCGGGGCGCCTCGCCGCCACCGACGAGTTCGGCGAGCCGTGCGAGCTCGAGGCCGACGCCGTCGTCCTGGTCACGCAGCGGCTCTCGAACGAGGACCTCTACCTCGAGCTGCGCGCCGACGAGGAGGCGCTGCGCGCCGAGGGTGTCGAAGCGCTCTACCGGATCGGGGACTGCGTCGCTCCCCGCATCCCGGCGGAGGCGATCTTCGACGGCCACCGCCTAGCGCGCGAGATCGACTCGGACAATCCCGCCGTCCCGCTCCCCTACCGGCGGGAGCGCATCTCGCTCGAGCCGGCGGCGCTGACCTAGGTGGCGGTCCGCACCGACTTCCCCCGGCGGGTCCGGGAGATCGAGCACACCTCCATCCCGCTCGCCGACGGGACGCTGCTCGCGGCGCGGATCTGGCTTCCGGAGGACGCGGAGGACGATCCCGTCCCCGCGATCCTCGAGTTCCTGCCCTACCGCAAGGTGGACGGCACAGCGATCCGCGACGCCGCCCGCCAGCCGTACCTGGCGGGCTTCGGCTACGCGGCGGTGCGGGTGGACATGCGCGGCACGGGCGAGTCCGGCGGGATCCTCGAGGACGAGTACCTGCCGCAGGAGCAGGAGGACGCGCTCGAGGTGCTCGCCTGGCTGCGGGCGCAGCCGTGGTGCGACGGAAGCCTCGGCATGTGGGGCATCTCCTGGGGCGGCTTCAACTCGCTCCAGGTCGCCGCGCGCCGCCCGCCCGGCCTCGGCGCGATCGTGACGCTCTGCTCGACGGACGACCGCTACGCCGACGACGTCCACTACCGGGGCGGCTGCGTCCTCGCGCTCGACATGCCCCACTGGGCCTCCTCGATGCTGACGTGGAACGCCCGGCCGCCCGACCCGCGGCTCTACGGCGACGGCTGGCGCGAGGCGTGGCTGGAGCGGCTGGAGACGCTGACGCCGTGGATCGAGCACTGGCTCGGCCACCAGCGGCGCGACGAGTACTGGCGGCACGGGTCGGTGTGCGAGGAGTTCGCGGCGATCGAGTGCCCGGTCTACGTGGTCGGCGGCTTCGCGGACGGCTACACGAACGCTGTGCCGCGGCTCTT